>JAZSDD010000041.1:0-25701 GCA_045530945.1 Christensenellaceae bacterium | reverse complement strand
AAATTAAAATATATAAAAATACGCCACGCTAATTATTAGCGTGGCGTTATTTATTTACTTAAATTTTCATTCTTAAAATGTCACCTTGTTTTAATGGCAACTTATGGTAAAGCCTGATTTTTTGTTGAACGAGTTTTGCGTCCTCAATTAAATTTCCCTTTTCATCCGTCATTTTATTTACGATAATTTCTTTATTAAAAGTATCGTTTGGTGATAATACTTGCAAAGTATCGCCAACCTTAAAACGATTTCGCATTTCTATTAAAGAATATTCTCCGTTAAAATCTTCTAAAACGTTTGCAATAAATTTGTAAGTGCCTTTGCTTTGACTATCGTCAAAATTCTCCGTTCTATCATTGTCACCCAATAAATATGCAGTCGTAAACTCTCTATGCGCAGTCTTTTCAAGCTCTTCGCTAAACTGAGGGTTAGATTTATAATCTTTTCCTATTCTATAATACTCGTCAATTGCACGCCTATACGCATTAATAACGGTTGCGAGGTAATATTCAGACTTCATCCTACCTTCAACCTTGAAAGATATTACACCAGCATCATCAAGTTCAGATATATAATCAATAAGATTAAGGTCTTTACTGTTAAGAATATAAGTGCCTCTATCATCCTCTTCCATTTCCATAAAAGCACCGTTTGAGCCCTTTTCTCTTATCTCAAAATTCCACCTACACGCTTGAACGCAAGCGCCTCTATTACTACTTCTGCCCGTTCTATAATCGGACAGTAGACATCTTCCACTATATGAAATACACATTGCACCGTGAATAAACGTTTCAATTTCAATATCGGGAACTCTTTTTTTAATCTCTTTAATCTCTTTTAAGGATAACTCCCTTGCTAAGATAACCCTTTTAACGCCATAATCACGCCAGAACTCCACTGCCTTATAGTTTAAGGTGTTTGCTTGGGTGGAAATATTAATAGGCAAATTCGGGGCAATTTCACGGGCAAGAGATATTAAGCCAACGTCGGAAATTATAGCGCCGTCAACGTTAGCGCTTTCTAAAAACTTTAAGTATTCTTTGGCTTTATCTATATCGTAATTTCTCGCAAGTATATTAACGGTAACGTAAACTTTTTTTGCTAATTTATGAGCGTATTTGACTGCTTCAAGTATTTCGTTATCCTCAAAGTTACCTGCAAGCGCCCTTAAAGAAAAGGCTTTTCCACCGATATAAACGGCGTCTGCACCGTAATAAAAAGCCGTTTTAAGTTTATTCATATCCCCCGCAGGAGATAAAAGTTCTATTTTATTCATAAAGTTTTTCGGTAATACTTACCCCGTCCTCCATATCGTATATAGTGGTTTTTAACCCCTCATCCTCAGTGATTTTCTTTAAGAATTTTTCCATACTGTGCTTTGTGGTGTTAAACCTATGTGGTGTTTTAACCTTTCCTAAGACGTATCCTCTAAAAAGCACGTTATCGGCAAAAAGTATGCCACCCTTATTTAATAAAGGTAAAAGATTTAACAAAAATTCATAATAATGACCTTTAGGCCCGTCTAAAAATATAAAATCATATTTCCCTGTGAGAATAGGGATTATTTCTCCCGCATCTCCAAGAAAAATTTTAGCACGATCAAAAACACCGAATCTTTTATAGTTTTCCTTTGCAATAGACGCCTTTTCCTCGTCAATTTCAATACCACTTAACGTGCTTACCTTAGAGGTTAACAGCATTGCAATCCCAGAAAGTCCAACGTTTACACCTATTTCAAGTATTCTTTTCGGGCGTTTTTCCTTTATAATTTTTAGCAATAATTTAAAGGATTCGTCCCTTAAAACGGGTTCTCCCTCACTTTTTGCTTTTTCTCTTAAAAGTTTAATTTGTTCTATCAACTACACCACCACAATTACGGGAACAATTACAGGATTTTTCTTAGTAGCCTTTAATACGTAGTTTTTAATACTGCGTTTAACGTAGGAAGATAATTCGTTCTCGTCTTTAACCTTTCGTAAATCAATTTGTTCAAAACCTCTTAGGAGGTGTTTTTTTATTTCGTTAATTATAGCATCTTGCAAAACTATGCCTTTACTATGAATTTCAACACTTTTAAGTTCTGCACTATATTCGTCTATACCAACGCCAACAACAAGCAAGCCGTCCTCTGATAAATGTACCCTATCTCGAATAACAACACTGTCGGCATCGTCAATACCAAGCCCGTCAACAAAACGAGAGCCGGCAGTAAACTTTTCACCAAACTTTATGGTGTTTGAAGTTAGACAAACCGTATCGCCAATTTCTGCAATAACGGTGTTCGTTTCTTTCACTCCCATACTATTAGCAAGCTGAGCGTGTTTTTTAAGATGGCGATATTCACCGTGTACGGGAATAAAAAATTTAGGTTTTACTAACGAGTGTAAAATTCTAAGTTCTTCTCGGCACGCATGTCCCGAAACGTGGATAGGCTCTAAAGAAGAATATATTACTTCTGCACCTAAACGGTAAAGATTATTAATAACCCCGTAAATCATTTTCTCATTACCAGGAATAACGGAGGCGCTTATAACAACGGTATCGTTAACACCAATTTTAACCCTATTAAACTCTCCACTCGCCATACGAGTAAGCGCACTCATAGGTTCACCTTGCGTGCCAGTGGATACGATAACTATCTCACCGTCTTTGAAATTTTTTATTTTGTCAATATCAACGATAAGCCCGTCCTTTATATTAAGCTCACCTATTTTAGACGCAGCCTCGGCAATATTTATCATACTTCTACCCGAAAAGGCAACCTTTCTTTTGTGTTTTACAGCAAGATCTAAAATCTGTTGAAGTCTATGAACGTTTGATGCAAAAGTAGCGATAATTAATCTTCTACCAACGTTATCTGCAAACACGTGGTCGAGAGTTTCCTTAACTACCGACTCAGACATAGTAGTACCCTCAATCTCGATATTAGTAGAGTCTGCCATCAGTAACAAAACGCCCTTTTTGCCAAGTTCAGCAATTCTAGTTAAATCCATCGTTGCGCCGTTAACGGGTGTATAATCAATCTTAAAATCTCCCGAGTGAAAAACAACGCCAACGGGCGTAGTTATAGCAAGCCCAACCGCCCCTGCTATCGAGTGGTTTACGTTGATAAATTCTATATTAAAAGCACCAAGTTTAATTATACTACCCGGCTCTATACAGTTTAAATAGGCATCGTTAATTTTATGCTCTTTAATCTTATTTTCTATTAAAGTTAACGTGAGTTTAGTTCCGTAAACGGGAACTTTAAAATCTTTTAATAAGTAAGGAACGCTGCCAATATGATCTTCGTGTCCGTGAGTTATTATAACACCTCTAATTTTGTTTTTATTCTGCTCTAAAAAAGAAAAATCGGGAATTACAACGTCCACCCCTGGCATGCTCTCGTTTGGAAAGGTTATACCAGCGTCGATAATAATTATATCCTTTCCAAACTCTAACGCCGTCATATTCTTTCCAATTTCACCAACACCGCCTAAAAACCTAATTTTTAACGTTTTATCCGTTTGCTTAACCGTTTTTACAGGTGAAGAAATGATAGGTTTTTTAACGCTAATTTTTCCCTTTACTTGCTTTTTAACGCTAACGGCACGCCCTGCTTTTTTCGTGCTTTTAGCCTTAGATTTAACTGTGGAAATTGGTTTAACCTTTTTGGGCTTTAAATCCTTTCCATAATTATTTTTAACTTTTTTTTGTTCTTTCAATTTATTCTCCTAAACGCCTAAATAATAGGCGAAACGTAATCTTTTTATATAATTATACACTTATTTTATAAAAATGTAAACAAAAAACAATTATGCCAAATAAAACATACCATTAAGCATAAAAAAATAGTTGCAATAAATGTCGTAAAAAGTTGATTAATAAAAAAAGATTATATACACTTAAACAAATTAAAAAATCCCGAAGAAAAATCTTCGGGATGTTTATTATACGTTACCTTGCGCTTTCATTGCCTCAGCAACCTTAATAAAGCCGGCTATGTTAGCACCCGCCATATAGTTGCCTGGCATTCCGTATTCTTTACTTGCTTTATCACAAGCAGCGAAAATGCTCTTCATAATTCCTTTAAGCTTTTCGTCAACCTCTTCAAAAGTCCAAGAAAGTCTAATACTGTTTTGGCTCATTTCTAAGCCACTCGTTGCAACGCCACCAGCGTTTGCCGCTTTTGCAGGTCCGTAGATAATGCCGTTTGCAAAATATTCTTCAATAGCATCGGGAGTTGAAGGCATATTTGCACCCTCTGAAACAACCTTACATCCGTTTTTAGCAAGAATTTTTGCGCTCTCTCCATCAATTTCGTTTTGAGTTGCGCAAGGAAGCGCGATATCACAAGGAATAGTCCAAATACCCTTGCACCCTTCGTGATATTCTGCCTCGGGGTGATAGTTAAGATATTCTTTAATTCTCTTTCTTTCAACCTCTTTAATCTTCTTAACTGCGTCTAAGTCAATTCCGTTCTTATCGTATATATAACCGTTACTGTCAGACATTGCAACTACTTTTGCGCCGAATTCCGTTGCCTTTTGGCAAGCATAAATTGCAACGTTTCCAGATCCAGACACGAGCACGGTTTTACCCTCAAAACTCATACCGTTAGCGTTTAACATTTCCTTAGTAAAATAGCAAAGTCCAAAACCGGTTGCCTCTTTTCTTGCAAGTGAACCACCGTAGTTTAAGCCTTTACCAGTGAACACGCCAACCCACTCGTTTTTAATTCTCTTATATTGACCAAACATAAAGCCAACTTCTCTTGCGCCCGTTCCTATATCTCCTGCGGGAACGTCTAAATCAGCGCCGATATGACAATAGAGTTCAGTTATAAAGCTTTGGCAGAAGTTCATAATTTCGTTATCAGATTTACCCTTAGGGTCAAAGTCTGAACCACCTTTTGCGCCACCCATAGGAAGAGTAGTTAGACTGTTTTTGAACACTTGTTCAAAACCTAAGAATTTAATAATACCAAGATAAACTGAAGGGTGAAGTCTAATTCCTCCCTTATAAGGACCGATTGCAGAGTTAAACTGTACTCTAAATCCTCTGTTAACGTGCATTTTACCGTTATCGTCAACCCAAGGAACTCTAAAAATAATTTGTCTTTCAGGTTCAACTATTCTTTCTAAAACGCCAGCGTCGATAAGATCTTGTCTTTTTTCAACAACGGGTTCTAAAGAAGTGAAAACCTCAGTGACTGCTTGGATAAATTCAGGCTCACCTGGATTTCTTTTTTTAGTTCTTTCTAAAAGATCTAATAAGTATTCGTTTTTAATTGCCATAAATATTTCCTCCGTATTTTTCACTATAATTTTATCACAAAAATTTTTTAATAAAAAGCAATTTTAAATAATTTTTTTAAAAACATTGATTTAAGTCGACTATTATTGCAAAAAGGAATATAAGAACTAAACCAACGGTGTGTATAATTCCTTCTAACCTTCTATTGATAGGCTTTTTCCTTATCCACTCTATTGTCGTGAAAACTACCCTCGCCCCGTCAAGCGCAGGGATTGGCAAAAGATTAAAAAGTGCAAGGTTAACGCCGATTAGTGCACTAATATTTAACAAACTCCACATTCCACCAGAACGCACAGCCTCTGCGGTAACGGAAATGGTGGTAACCGTTCCTCCAACAGAACTTAAACCAATAGCCCCAGTTATTAGTTGACCTAAAACCTTAAATACCGTTCCTGCAAGTTTAAATGAATATTCAAACGTTCTACCTATCGTTTGAAAAAATCCAAGCCTTACGCCCGTGGTTCTAAATCCCGTTGATAATATTTCGCCAGTATTTAAATCCTTTTCAAATGAAACACCAAGGGCAACGCAGAGTTTTTCCACATCCTCTACACTCTGAAAATTCGTATCCGTTTGAAGTGTTATTTTAACGTTTTCAGTTTTACCGTTTCTAATTACCGTAAAGTTTGCATCCTCTCCACTTTGCTTCCCCTCAACGGCTTGCATAAGGTCAGTTAAAAGATAAACGTTTTTCCCCTCTGCCTTAACTATAATATCTCTATCGTTAAAGGAATTTTCTATTGCCGTTGGAGATTTAACCGTTTCATACGTCATAATAGAACTGTGACCGTATATTCCGAACATTAAAGCAATTATTAAGAGTGCGGAAACATAATTCATTAAAGCGCCGGAAATTAAAACGATAATCCTTTGCCACGGCTTTTTATTATTAAACGCCCTTTCGTCGTCATCATCCTTATCTTCGCCCTTAAAAGAACAAAAGCCCCCTAACGGTAAAAGTCGAACGGAAAATTTTTCTCCGTTCTTTTTTACCTTGCCGTAAATTTTTGGACCAAATCCTATTGAAAACTCTTCAATACCAAACCCAAAAATTTTACCTGCTATATAATGCCCTAATTCGTGCACCGTTATCATAAACAGTAGCACCAATATAGCAATAAAAATATATAAAACGTAAGTTAAAGCCTCTCCAAAAGAAGCAAGCAATAGTCCGTTCATTAACCTCCAAAATTTTGCTTAACGTAACTTTTAGCAAAAGAATTTGCCTCGTTTAATGAGGAAAATTCTCCGTTATATTCGCCTTTATATGCGTTAAGCGCACCGTCTATTCCACGATATATATCGTTATAATTAATTTTATCTTCAAGGAAAAGTCTAACGAGTTCATCATTAGCACCGTTAGCAACGGCTGGATATGCACCACCCTTTTTTCCTGCGTTTATAACTAAATCAAAAGTGGGAAATCTATTTTTATCAACACTTTCAAAAGATAGTTTGCCAAGTTTATTAAAATCTAATCTTGGAAATTCAAAATTTAATCTTTCGGGATATAATAACGCAAGTTGAATTGGCAATTCCATAGTGGGATAACTCATTTGCGCCATAGTTGACCCGTCAGCATACTCTACCATAGAGTGTATGATACTTTCTCTATGAATTATTACGTCTATTTTATCAAAGGTAGTACCATAAAGCCATTTAGCCTCTATAACTTCAAAAGCTTTATTAACGAGGGTTGCACAATCCACCGTTATTTTTGCGCCCATCTGCCAGTTTGGATGTTTAAGCGCATCACTCGCCTTTACCGATTTTAACATTTCCTTAGAAAAATCTCTAAATGCACCACCAGATGCAGTTAAGATTATACGATTAAATTCTCTATTAAAATCAAAACCAAGCGCTTGCCAAATTGCTGAATGTTCACTGTCAACGGGGTAAATTTTAACGCCTTTTTCTTTGGCTTTTCTTATAACTAAATCACCACCAACAACCAAACTTTCCTTATTTGCAAGAGCAATATCCACTCCCTTTTCTATACAATCTAAAACGGCAAGTATCCCCTCGTAGCCAACTAAGGAAATTAACGCCATATCACATTCATTAAGTATGGCGTTTTTATATGCACCGTCGCCAAAGAAAAATTCCGTATTACCAAATTCCTTAGCGTTAATATCTATGGTTGTTTTTAAGGTAGCAACTTTTGGCTTAAATTCTTTTACTTGCTCTAAAAATAGACTTGCGTTATTCCCCGCCGAAATAGATATTACCTCTAATTTGTCAGGGTATCTTTTTACAACTTCTAACGTTTGTCTACCAATTGAGCCCGTGCTACCTATGATTGCAATTTTTTTCATTATATAAATTTTATTTTTAAATAAAAGTGAATATTACGTAGATAAATAAGGTAAGGAACAAAAGCCCGTCAATTCTATCCATAACGCCACCGTGACCGGGAATAATATTTCCTATATCCTTAATCCCTACCGAGCGTTTAATATAACTTTCAAATAAATCTCCAGCTTGAGTAAATATTGCACCACCTAAACCGATAATTGCAAGCGAAAGAACGGGATTTGCAAGTCTTAAAAAAGCAACCCTTTTTGCAAAAACTAAACTAACTAAAATTGCGCCTAAAACACCACCAACAAGACCACCCATAGCACCTGCCACCGTCTTTTTAGGGCTTAGTTTAGGACAAAGTTTTTTTGCATTGCCTTTTTTTATTTTGTTATAAACTACTCCAACAAAGTATGCAAAAGTATCAGTGAGAGCCGAAACAATAAAGATTAAGAGTAAAGCGATAAATGATTTACCTGCTAAAAATGAGTTTATGTCCGTTAAAAAAAGCAACAATACGGTGGGATAGAAAAACGCTCTAAAATCCACGTCTTTACCCTCACCGTTATAACCTTTCTTATTTCTAATTAAGGTTGCGAACACGCAAACGACTATGATAACCAAAACGTAAGCAAGAGAAAGTGAAAGCGCGTATTGCTTTAATTTTAATAAAAAGGAAAAACAAGCATAAAAAGGAATTACCGTAATTCCCGCAAAAATGCTCAATAAATATTCCGATTTATCTAATTTCTCTTTTAAGGCTTTGGTAATTTCAAGAGTGCCTATAATGGAAAAAATCCAAGGTAAAATTACAAACAATCTATAATCTATAAATTGTCTTAAAAGAAAAAATCCAACCACCAAGAGTGCGTAAATTGCACCACTTAAAGTTCTTTTTAACATATCTCACCTACACTTTGCCGTATCTTCTATTTCGCTTAGAAAAACTCGATAAGGCTTTTTCAAATTCTTCTTCATTAAAATCCGGCCACAAAACGTCAGTAAAATAAAGTTCGCTATACGCGCCCTGATATAGCATAAAATTAGAAAGTCTATACTCTCCACCCGTTCTAATAATTAAATCGGGTTCACCAAAGGGAGCAGTATATAACTTTTCCGAAATACTTTCTACCGTAATTTCTCTCTCTTCCTTAATAAGCGTGTTTACAGCATTGACTACTTCTTGTCTACCACCGTAATTTATTCCAATATTAAGAATGAAAGATTTATTATCCTTGCTTTTCTCTTCACCCTCACGGATTACTGCTTGAAGTCTATCTGAAAGTGCGCTTTTATCACCCATAACGCAAAGTCTAACGTCTTTTTTTATAACTTTATTTATAAATTTCTTAAAATAAACTTCAAGAAGGCGCATAAGTTCGTCAACTTCCTCTTTTGGTCTTGCCCAATTTTCAGAGGAAAACGCATACAAAGAAAGCACCTTAACGCCACTTTCAAAAGCGTAAGTTGCAATCTTGTCTACGTTATCTGAACCTACCCTATGACCATATGAACGGTTTTTGCCTCTCTCCTTTGCCCATCTACCGTTACCGTCCATTATTATTCCTACGTGTGCTGGAATTTTATTCATTATACAGACATTACGTCCTTTTCTTTTTCTACCGCTAATTTTTCAATCTTTTCAATTGATTCGGAAATCACTTTGTCAATTTCCTTTTCGCAAACGGCGTGCTCGTCTTCCGATAATTCTTTGTTGTTTTTCATCTTTTTGATGGCATCCATTGAATCTCTACGGATATTTCTTACCGCAACTTTAGATTCCTCAGCCATTTTCTTAATTTGCTTGCTGAGTTCCTTTCTTCTTTCTTCCGTAAGTGCTGGGAACACTAATCTAATTACTTTACCATCGTTAGAGGGCGTAATTCCGATATTGTCGGCTAAAATTTGCTTTTCAATAACTTTAAGCATACTTGCATCCCAAGGGGAAATAACAAGGCATCTTCCCTCTGAAACTGAAATATTACCAACTTGATTTATGGGAGTAGGAGTTCCGTAATAATCAACCAATACTTTATCTAAAATATGGGGATTTGCTCTACCTGCTCTAATAGTTATATATTCTGAATTAAGCACGGAAACGGTTTTATCTGTTCTTTCCATCGTTTCCATCATTATCATTTCAAATTGTTCGTTTTCAATAGCCATTATATTTTTCTCCTTATCTTCTTATTTTATAATCGTTCCAATTTCTTCGCCAGTTACAGCCCTAAGTAAAGCCTTGTCCTCAAACAAACCGAAAGCAAGTACGGGGATTTTATTTTCCATACAGATTGTAATTGCAGTAGTATCCATTGCTCTTAATCCCTTAGAAATAAAGTCTTTATAAGAAACTTCTTTTAATTTCTTTGCGTCAGGATTAATCTTAGGATCTGAATCATAAATACCATCAACGTTCTTAGCAAGAAGTAGCATATCTGCGCCAATTTCCGCCGCTCTTAAAGCAGCGCCCGTATCCGTTGTGAAATATGGGTTTCCCGTTCCACAAGCAAAGATAACCACTCTACCTTTATGAAGATGTGACATTGCCTTTCTCAATATGTAGGGCTCTGCAACTCTCGTGATAGTTAACGCCGTTTGAACTCTCGTGGGAGTTCCTTTTCTTTCCAAAGCGTCTTGAATAGCAAGTGCGTTAATTATAGTTGCAAGCATACCCATATGGTCTGCGGTAGATCTATCCATTTCCGTACCTTGTCTACCCCTCCAGAAGTTGCCCGCACCAACAATTATACCAATTTCCACACCGAGATTTTTAACCTCAATAATTTGGTCAACAACGCTGTTTAACACCTTTTCATCAATTCCGTGCCCCTTTTCACCGGCAAGCGCCTCACCAGAAAGTTTAATAATTACCCTTTTGTAAATTGCTTTTGACATAAAATACTCCTTATGCTCCAATTATTATAATTATATACTAATTTTTTCCATTTGTCTATATCTAAAATAATTTATGTTGAATTTTTTGGCGTTTTTTTGCACTTTCTTTTATTTTTTTTACTACAATAGAAAACCCCGTGTCAAAAACACGGGGTTTAATATTTTACCAATGATTATTTTTTCATTTGTGCAGCAACTTCTTCAGCAAAGTTATCACTTCTCTTTTCTAAACCTTCGCCCATTTCAAAACGAACAAAACGTTTGATAGAAAGTTCTTTGCCCATTTTAGCAGAAGTTTCTTTTACTAATTTTTCAATAGTTAAAGAAGGGTCTTTAATGAACGCTTGTTTCATAAGACAGTTTTCGTCGTAGTACTTGCCTACCTTACCTTCAACCATCTTAACCTTAACCATTTCAGGCTTACTTCTTAACTTTTCATCATTTTCAATTTGAGCAAGAAGAATTTCCTTTTCCTTTTCAATTACTTCAACAGGAACGTCTGCGGGAACAAGATATAAGGGCTTGCTTGCTGCAACTTGGAGTGCAACGTCGTGAGCAAGTTCTTGAGCAGCAGAACAAGTACAACCGTCAATTTCAACTAAAACGCCAACTTTACCACCCATATGGATATAACTGGTAACAACACCCGTTTCAGAAGAAAACTTAGCAAAACGACGGATAGCAATCTTTTCGCCGATTTTTGCAGTAGCAGCAATAGTTTCATCCTTCTTTGCTTCTTGTAAAGCTTCATCAGAAGCAACGTCGTTAGCTAAAACGTATTCAGCAACGTCGTTTACAACAGCGATAAATTGGTCGCCCTTTGCAACGAAGTCGGTTTCACAGTTAACTTCAACTAAAACACCAGTGTTTCCTTCAACTTTTGCAGCAACAATACCTTCTGCAGCAATTCTTGATGCCTTTTTAGCAGCGGTAGCAATTCCTTTCTCTCTTAAAAAGTCAACTGCTTTTTCCATATTGCCGTCAGTTTCTTTAAGAGCTTTTTGACAATCTGCAACGCCTGCACCCGTTTTCTTACGGAGTTCCATTACGTCTTTACTTGTAAACATATTAATTCCTCCAATTATTCAGCATCAGAAGCAACTTCTTTAACTTCTTCAGCCTCTACTTTTTCAGCAACAACTTGTTCGCCTTGTTTTGCTTCGATAACTGCGTCTGCAATAACTGATGCGATAAGTTTAACTGCTCTAATAGCATCATCGTTACCAGGGATAACGTAATCAATTACGTCGGGATCACAGTTAGTGTCGGTAATAGCAACGATGGGGATATTGAGTTTTCTTGCCTCTAAAACGGCAATATCTTCTTGATCGGGGTCAACGATAAACATAACTCCAGGAAGAGTTCTCATATCTTTGATACCGCCAAGGTTGGTTTCAAGTTTGTCTCTTTCAGCCTTAAGACCGATAACTTCTTTCTTAGGAAGAAGTTCAAACTCACCCATTTTTTCCATGTTGTTGAGTTTGTTAAGTCTGTCAACTCTTGATCTAATAGTTTTGAAGTTGGTGAGCATACCGCCAAGCCATCTGGAATTAACGTAATACATTCCGCATCTTTCTGCTTCTTCCTTAATAGCGTCTTGTGCTTGCTTTTTAGTACCTACGAAAAGAATGTTTTTGCCTTGTTTAACCTGTTCTACAACGAAAGGATAAACTTCGTTTTCGATGATTTCAACGGTTTGTTCTAAGTTAATAATGTGAATACCGTTTCTTTCGCCGAAAATATACTTCTTCATTTTCGGATTCCAACGTCTGGTCTGGTGACCGAAGTGTACTCCCGTTTCAAGGAGTTGTTTCATTGTGATTACTGCCATAAAAATTTCCTCCGTTTTTCCTCCTTGCACCTTTTGTTTTTTAAGGACTACACCGCAAATTAAAGATTTTTTGCAGGCACGAAAGCCTTAAAGGTAGCAAGTGTGAATTTTTTAGCCTATGTATTTTAACATAATTTTTTTTACTTTGCAAGAAAAATTAAGCATATTTACGTTATTTAAAAAAATTCTTCCCAAATATTTTATCTGGGAAGATTTTTATTGATTAAATATGATTTTATTTAAAGCAAACGTAAATAGTTGCCGCCTTAGTGGTTTCTATACCAGCAAAAGCACGTTTTAGATTTTTAGCAGCAGAACGCTTTTTAACCTTTGCAGACGCTTTAGTTAAAATTCTCTTTAACGTTGTTGCGTTTAATAATTGCGAGGTTACGTATCTTGCAAGAGCCTCGTCGTGGCATCTAAACCCAACCGTAAAAGAACCCATTTCCTTTTCATCGTAACTATCGGCAGTAGAGGCAAAAACGTTAACGATTGCATCTTCGTCGTACCTAATTAAATATGCTTTTCTGAAACGGAAATACTCGTGATTAGTATCCTTAAACTCTTCTAAGTCAGGATATAACGTTGAGTTAGGACTGTGGAATACCGCTTGGGAATTATCCGTTAATAAAAACTCTCTTAAAGGCACGCAACAATAGTCGTATCTGATGTCGTTTTTACCGAAATCACCAGTAGAGGTATTGGACCTATCGCCCCAAGTTGCATCGAGATAATAACAATATTTACCTATCTTTAACGCATTGAAAGCGTGTCCAGAACCACCCGACCTATTACTCGAAACGTATCCACAACTGATACCTACCGATTGCAATAAGTATTGCATTGCCGAGGCATACCCTGCGCAAACGACTTTATGCTCTACTATTGCACTATACAATGAACGCAATCTATCGTCCTTTGTAATATCCTCGTCTACCCTTGCTTGAAGCCCTCTTCCGTCGTAATCGAGGGCAAGAACTAATCTACGGTAGATGGTTATTAAAGCGTCGTAAGGCTTGGTTTTTTTAGTTATACCTTTGGTAAACTGCTTTGCACCCTTTTTAAGCGCCTCTCTTTTTTTATCGATTTGCTTAACGTCAAGATTTCCGTTTTCGTCAAGACATCTATATGCAAACTGTATACCCTCTGAATTATAACGGTAACCCTCTAACCAAAAGATTTCGGGATAATCGCCTAAAACGTAGCGATAAATTCTATCGAGTTCCTCGTCGTCGGTAACGCCACACCTTGAAAACATTTCGGTATCGTAAACCATTGCGTGGCGAACCATTTCATTATAAAGTTTAACCTTAGGATTACTACCTTCGTCTGCTTCCTTAGGCAAAATCTTAAACATTTTTTGCTCTAACGGAGTAAGTTCAGGGCCGTTGTCTTTTGCTTTTTTCTTAAAAAGTAATTTCTTATCTTTCACAACCTCTCCTCCTTACTCTTCCGTTGAAGCGACTTCGCCCGTCTCTTCAGTTTCTTCAATAGGATCTTCTTCCGTTCTTTCGTCGGTAGAAAGTTTATCCTCACCCTCAGTAACCGATTGTCCTCTTAAAAATCTCTTCCAGAATCTCGGTATCTTATTAGGATCGTATAACCCCTCTGGATCAACTTCACTTACAGGTTCGTCAGATTGGGTTTGAGAAGTAATGCCCATCAACCTTTCTCTCATAAAGGAGAATCCGGTTTTCTTTTCCGCAGCACTACTTTCTGCAACGTAAGATTTTATTTCTTCAACGTCTGATTTTAAGTAATCTTCAAAACTCTCTAAAATTGCAGTGGCTTTATCAAAATATTTTACGTGTTCTAAGAAACAAAGTTCCTCAAAACAAGTATGTCCGTCTGCATAAGAAATTAAGAGTTCGTTATCACGTTGCCACAACTCAACGGTTGCTCTTAAAATAGCCCTTTGAACGCTTACTTCGGGAGTTTCTCTTTCCACGTAAATTACACGTTTATCGAAATCCACCTTGTAGTAAACTTCAGAAACTGATAAATCTTCTTTACTAAACTTGCCGTCGTAGAACTTAACTTCTGCAACACCAAACATAACCTCAGGATATTTTTCTGCAAGGTACGTTCTAATTTTTTGCGTTGCTTCTTGTAATTCTTCTTCCTCTCTAACGCTCGTCTTGTCACACTCAGCGCATACGAGTCTACCGTCCTCAAATCTTGAATATCTACCACTTTCAAGTATCTTTCCGCAGAAAGAACAACGTTTTGGAGTTTCTTCATTAATAAGCGCACTTGCAGTTTCGTAATCTTGAACACCACCCTCAGAGAGAATAATGTTGTAGTCTGCAAGAAGTTCGCAACAACCCTCAACGTCAAAGCATTCGGGAAGTTTATCTGCGCCAAAATAAATGTAATGTTTGAGGTTAGGACGAAGTTTTAGCCAGTTAAGGTAAGAATAAACGTTAGCCAAGAACTCGTGCATATAGTGTCCTAATCTATCGTAGAACCAATCTAATGCACCAACGTCCTCTCTACAGTCGTTTATAAACAAGAACTGCATCTTTTTCTTGTCCGTTTCCTTTTCGTCACCCGTAAGATAAGGATAAAGCGCCGTTACTCTCTCTAAATAGTTAGAAGGCTCTTTTTCATTATTGAATTCGAGTGGCTTTTCAAGTACTGGACAAATTGCAATTTGGCGATAAGCCTTGGGGAACGTAGTACGAATAAATTCGTTAAATACTGCGCTCATCAAGAGCCTCATACCGTCGTTACAATCCATACGAGTAGTTAGGGTTACTCTCAATAGTTTACCACCCTTAACCTCTCTTGCGTTTGAATTAACAATGCTTTCAGAAAGGTGTGGGTTACCAACTGCGCCGTTCTTAAAGTCTAACGTTTGACAGTTGGACAACAAACTGTAAAATCCATAGGTTTCACCACGGAAATCAGCATTTCTCATGCTAACCCTAATTTCTTCTAAATTGCCGTGAGTTTTGTTAAACACACCGTCTTCCCCGATAACTTTTTCACCGTGAATTTTATATCTTCTAAGGAATATCGTATCAAGGCAATTTTTGAAAGTTACGTTTTCGTGACGGAGGAAAATAATTTTCCTATCGTCAGAAATTTGGCCTATTTCATACTCGGTGTTATTAAAGAGTATGCTTTGTCCAACAACGTATTCGAGGTCAACTCTCGACGGGAAGGTATCAAGTTCTCCGATAATCTCGTCGTTAATGCAAAGTTTTACCCTTTCATTACACTCAAATACTCTATCAAATACTTCTTTAACTCTCTTAAAGGTAATACGCTTGTCACGAACGGTAGTATAACCGTCTTGCTCGGACGCATCAACGATTAAATAATAATCTTTAACACATTTAGCAATACTTTCTTTTACCGGCGTATCAATCTTATCACAAAGAGCGGCAAGAAGATATGATGCAAGAATTTCCACGTTAAGTTCGGAATAATCTCCAAGCTTTATACCCTTTTGACAATATGGGCAAAGTGGAGCATCTCCTCTCTTTTGAGCAACGGAAATAACCGTTTTCATCCTTTCTTCAAACTCGTAAATACTAAGTCCGTCACCAGAAGTTGCATCACAAAAAATTCTTAAGAAACTGAGTTTTGATTTTTCTGCGTGTTCAGTAACTCTTGGTTGAATAAATGAAGAACGATTTATATATTCTTCCGAAAGCATTCTATCCATAAAATACTCACGGAGAAGATACGGATTGCTTATGATATGTACTAACGATTTTTTGTTTCCTCTAAATCTCGTGCTGGTATATAAAGCGGCAGCAAGGTTAGCCCTATCGTCTGAATATATTATATAGTTTATATCAGGCGTGGATTTATAAAATTCGTTAATCTCAATATTATGCTCGGCAAGAATATCTTTATCTGCTCTATCAAGTGGTGAAGACGTTATAACTCTAACACCGTCTACCCCGTGAAGAACTGCTTGCTCAGCGATAATAGTTTCAAGCCCAGAAAGTGTTTGTCCGTGTTTGTTATAAACTACGTTACGCTTGCTTTCCTTATTCCAAAGGGTAAATGCAACCGCCTCGTTTTCGTTTGCAGAAGAGAAACTTAAAACTTCGTCCACACAGAAAAACCTCGGTAAACTTGCTTGTGCAAAGCCTCTTAAAACGGCTTGTGACAAGAAAATAAAGCGAATTCTATCAGACGTTGCCTTTTGAAGTCTTATAGCCATTACGGGACATAAGTAACTTTCAAGTTCTACGATTTTATCAGCATCAATAAATACGGCGTTACAAACTTCTTCAAAGAAAGATGGGAAGTTTTCCACCAAATTATCGTCCTTAAAATCGTCTGGCGTTGCAATAAGCACGTCTGCTTGGTCAAGACGTTCTGCACTCGTATAAACACGCCACGTGCAGTCTAAACTTGCACCCGTGAGCTTCATAAGTTCGTCTGAAATAAACTGTCTTAAAGCTTGCACCCTGCTTCTATCGGATAAAACGAAAATTAATCTTGAACCAGCCAAAAGTCTGGTATAAGTATAATGAATAAGATATTCACCTATTTCAGAATAGAAAGATGCGCAAAAATAAACGTGATTATCGTTATACGCAGAGTCTAAGCACTCCATATAACTTTGTACTATTCTTCCCGATTTTTCCTTCATCTTAGACTGAATATATCCAAGTGAACTTGCGTAAGGACGGTTTGTGCAAACGTATTCAATTGCAGCGTCTTTACCTGCCTCGGGATAGTAACGGAGGCAATGCTCGGCATCAAAACGACGTTGAAGTTCTAAATGAAGAGTACGAAGTTTATCGTCAATCTCCTTTTCTTCTTCAACCTCCGTTTTTTCTTCGGGAATTTCCTCCTTAACTTCGGGTTTTTTAACCTTAGTGTGGAAAACGTTACAAATTTCCTGTAAGAAAATTAAGGAAATAAAGGGATAAACGTACCACTCTTGCACTTGCATAAAGTTAATCAAGAAACCGTACATACCCTCTGACACTGGGAAAAATACGGTATATAACAATACGAAGAACAAAAGTGCGTAAAGAATTTGAGAAAAATAGATAAAGCCTTGTAAAACTCTTTCCGCCCTAATAACCCAGCCTTTAGCATATTCAAGTTTAGGTCCTTCAAAGAAAAGCGACCAAAAACCACTATGCACCATTTCGCCGAGTTCTTTAACCTCTTCACCATTTTCTTCTTTCTTATCAGAAGTCGAACGAAGTGGAACTCTTCTTTCTTCCTCGGATACGGGTGTTTCAGGAATATCACCATCAGTTGACTCTTCCTCGCCCTTTTTCCTTTTGTTTTTCTTCTTTTTATCCTTTTTAGAGAAACCAAACGCTGGATCTAAAATGCATTTTTTAAGCAATGCTTTTAAGATTGCGTAAAGATAAATAACGATAACGTTAAGTACTACTGCAAAAATTACGAAGAACACGAAGTCAAAGTTTGCAGAAGTTCCTTGCGCCGCCTTAGAGATTAATTTAGCAATAAAATCAATAGCAAGTATGCTATCAACTAAACTTGTTATAACGCTTACAAGCCCTAAAAAGAGTAATATCTCAATTAAGGCAAGCAATATAAACCAACCGTTTTTTCTATTATGTGGTTCGGTATATTTAAGCGCGTGAATAGTTGAAACCTTTTTGGTTCTTGCAGCAAAAGGCATCATCGGGAAAAGAAGTAAGAAGGTTATTAATAAAATTAATAAAATCTTAATTACGTCCATTTTATATAACCTCCGAATCCTTTCTCACAAGCACTGACTCTATTGCGTCAAGCGAAAAGATTTTGTAAACTTTGTTCTCGTTTGCTCTAATTGGCTTTAAGAGATTAAATTCTCCCTCTACCGACTCTGTTTCGTCAACCGTTGGACGAATACCTAAATTGTTGAGTATTCCACTTAAACAGTTTTCTACTTCTTCTAAAACAACTCTGTGTTTATTAACGTTTTTATCCTTTTGAAGGTTAGCCTCGTATAAAAGCGTTAATTGTCTTATTTCATATCTAAACTCTTCAATGTTGATAAGTTCTACTTCGTAACGTCTTTTTAACTTTTTAAGCCCAACTCTACGTTTTGCAAGACAGTCTTTATAACACTCCAACATTTTTCTCTTTATCGCTTTCATTTTTTGCATCCAAGGAAGCAAAGTTAAAAAAAGCGATAAAATAAACAATCCAGCAAAAACACCTGCAGAAATCACGTAAGCAATCACCGTTCCAACGGTAAATCCTACGATAGATTTAAGCACGATATATGGAACTATCATAATTGCAACGGTTAAAAGTAAGAATAAAATATCTCCACCAATATTACGGTTTAATATCTTTTTTGCAGCAAGATAATCTTCGTAATGTTTTTCCGCCTCTTTTTGCTCTTTATCAAACTTTTCCACAGTGTATTCTGCTTGCAATGCGTTGCCCATAAGTTTGGAAATTTCGTCGTGCTTTTCACCGATAATAAAATCAAATTCTTGTTTTGACGGACATTGATCGGTCATTTCAAGCGAACCGGAACGCATAAGTTCTTTAAATCTAACGTCAACGTCCTTTTCACTCATTTGGTCACGTTTTTTAAGATATTCAGACAAAATACGGTCAAATTCTTCCTTATCTTCGTCTACAAAGCCTTGATCCTCGCTTTTGCCCATATTCATTATCTCTTTATATTGAAGATCAACGGATTTTTTTATCTTGGCGTTTTCAACGGTGATTTTTGCCCTTTCACTTCTTAAAGTCTCTTCGTCACCTTCAATCTTTTGCTCGTCTATTTTCATTTCCTTTTCGGTAATTACTTTTAGAGAATAGTAAAGAGATTTATTTTCTCTTGAAATTTTTCTTGCGCAAACAATCTTATTCCAAGCGGTGATTAAAAGGTTTTTAAGCCCATCGGGATCTACACCGTTAATTTCAATATCGCCCTCTTCTAAAATGCTATCTTCTCTTTCGTAAAGTCTAATTAAATGAAGTGATAATGCAAGGTTATCAAACGCCGCTCTTGCAACGCTTCCACCAACGCTCGTGTGATAGAAGTGTCTACGAATTTTTCTGCTTTTTCCCGCTCTTTCGCAAAACGCTCTGAAAAACTCCCTTTCAGATGCAACCATATCTTCGTTTTCTTCGATACCGTAAGGGAAATCTTCAACGTTATACTCTAAACTCAAAGTTCTCGTACAATATAGGCTGAATTTACTATATACCGGCTCTTCTTTCACCGTTCTAACCGATTTAACGTTGGGACGAACGTTTTGAACGAAATCAAGCTTTTCTTGAAGTTTTTCTAAAATTTCCGCTTTACCTTTTTTAGTTTCCGTTTCGGCTAAAAGATTATTAAGTTCTTCAATTTCTTCTTTTGTTTTTAGATAACTTTCCTCAGAATAAACCTTTCCGTCGTTGTCTATATAAACTTTCTTGTCCTCTAAAACGTAATTTTTAGCAACTCTAACGAAAGAACTTTCAACGGGTGAAACGATTTGCTTTACTTGATCTTCCATATTGTCTATATTTTCTATAACTTCAAAATTACCGCTCTTAATATAGAAAACGTCACACTCAGAGGCGTAGTATTCTTGTTTTTCTAAAACGTATAATAGCCTATCTTTAAGATAAGCTTCAATATAGGGCAAATAAAGGCTACATTCCACGCCCTCGTCTTTACCGTACCCTCTTCTTCCGTAAGGTGCACGAATACGGTCAAACCCAAGAAAATCCACTAAGACTGCAATACGGAATTCTTCCGCCTCAATTGCGCCTTGTTTATTCTTAATAAAATCAACACAATCTTCAACTTTACTTAGTGAACAGTTAAGCCATTGTATTTTGTTGTATCCAACTAATCTGAACAACTGATCGCTATCGAAAGTTTTGTTTTCAGATGTGTTTATAACGTAAGTTACCATAATTTTTTCCTTAATTTTTAAGTTAAATATTATTATATCACTTTAAATCTTATAAGTCAATACTACCCTTAATATCAAAAAGATGTGGATTCCACATAGGTGTTTCAAGTTTTTCTGCGTTAATAATTGCCTTTTGATATTCGTTTTTATAAATGGAAATATCCTTTTCTCCGTTCATTTTAGAAAGTGAAGATATTTTTATTCCGTTTCTTTCTGCAACGGCATAGGCCTTTTTATTGGTTAAATTATCTAACACCTTAATTTCAACGTCGTAAACGCCTATGCTTACTAAATATTCGTCAACGGTCTCTTCAGGAGTGTTTGCCCTTAACAAAAGTTTATCTTTTAATGATAAAACGTAGTTTGCAGTTTCGTTAGAAATAAACAGAGTTTTTTTCTGCGTTTCATCGTTAGGATTTTCTGTTAATAAATTAGGACTAATCATTAACGCCGTTTTTAGATAACTCTTTTCTCCACTACTATTTTCGTTGATAATTTCGGAAAATACGTTTTTACTTATCAAATCTTTATAATATTCTGAATTTTTTATATTTTCCTTTCTAACGTCAACTAAAATATTAACTAAATTTTCAAAGGGTTTAAGCGACTCAGTTTTTTCTTTTGAAAGATTGTTTAGAGAAAACTCTAAAAATCTTTTTCCTAAATCGCTATCTTCCTTTCCGTGACCATAAGGTTTGATTTCGTTTTCGTAGGATTTTATCGCCCTTTTACGTGACTTTTCATCCGTTGCTACCCCGTAGTAAACGCCTTGGTTTATCCTTTCGTGACTAGCATATTCCACTTCACTTTCCGTACGATAACGTATTAATGAAAGACCTTTAATCGCCCCTCTATACTCATCTAAAAGCGCAGAAACGATATTTGCAAGTTGGTTAATAAAATAACTTTTTCTCTCGGAAATAATAGCCTCTAAAATACCCTTAATATCAGAATAAATTAGCTTTTCATCCTCTATATTTTTAAGCACGTATTTTTTCTTTGCTTTTATATACGCTCTTTTTTCTTTTGAAGATAGTTTTTTAATATCAATAAACTTTTCTCTTTTTGCTATAAGCCTTAAAAATCTATCCTCTGGAAGTGCGCCGTAACCTTTCGCTTCTAACGTTGGATTATCTAATAAAAGCAAAGTTTCGGGTATTAAATTTTCTTCACTTGCTTTTACTATTTCCTCTTCTTTTAACTTAGAGTAAATTTTTGCTCTCTTTTTTAGGCTAACATATAAAAGTGAAAGTCTAATTAACGCTAATGTTGGATGTATATACTTTCCATCTTCTTTTAACACGTTCACTATTAACGAAAACTCTTCATCACCTTTTAAGAAAAGTGATTTATAATCTTCACTTTTAGCCGTTTTTTCAGAAGAGAAATAAAACTCGTTAATTTCTTTAACTAAAGTTTCCGTTTTTTTCTTTAACTCTTCAATTAGTTCTTTTTTAGATTTCTTTTCCTGCTCGATATTTTTTAATTTAGAATAGATTGAATTAAACTCGTCGTTTTGTAATCTTTCTTCAATTGCGTTAGAAATTTTTTCACAATATGAAGAAATCCAATATTCGTCGTCAATAGTTAATTGTCTATCGTCTTCTTCTAATCTACCTAAAACGCAAGCAGTTTTTTCGTCCTTGCCAGCGTCTAAATTTTCAAGATAACTTTTAACCTTTTTAGCGTATTCTTCACTCTCGTCTACAATAAATTGTTTCTTTGCGCCTAAGGATTGGAAACTTTCCACCCTTTCAATATCTAAATAGGGCTTTAATATTTCATTATTAATATTCTTTTGAATATTAAATTTTGCAACGTAATCAATAATATCTTCGGTATCTAACGAAATTTCCGTTGCGCTATACGCTTTAACCAAAGCACAGTTTTTGCTATTAACGTTTGCGCTTAATCCTAAGGATAAATAACTTACGTAGTCGGAAATAACGTTTAGGTGTATATCGCTTGAAAAAACACCGGGCATTCTATCAAAAAGGTAAACTTTTGTAAAAGGCATAGCCTCTTTGTTGTAAAACTCCTTCTCTTCACCGTTAAATAGCACGCCCAATGAAGAATTTTCAAAGCCTATTTTTATTTTTGATTGACTTTTTCTTAAAGCAACGTCGTTAATAGACGAAAGTTCAGATAAACTTGCGTAAGCGTTTGCGTACGCTTTTACTTTAAGTTCAGCAGTTAACCCCTCGGTAAAAATGTCGGGACAAGCGCCAAAATAGGTAAACTCAAGTTTTCTGCATCCCTTTTCTTTAAGATATTTTTTTATGTAAAGAGCGATAGGTGTAAATAACGCACTACCCGTTCCACCAGCAAGAGAGGAATAGATATTAAACGTGTAACTATCGTCTGCATTAAAGGAAAATCCGTCCAAAAATTCGTCGAATTCTTCTTTATTTTTAACGTCGCTCATATAGGCGGTGAAGGATACCATCGCCTTTATGCGCCACGAATTTGCGCCTTTATCCATAGGAAGAGTTTTAACGTACCCAAGAGATGAAATATCCTCTGAAAATATCCTTACGTTTTCAGATTCTAAACGCTCTAAAGTGTCTATAAATTTCTCTGGAATAGATAAATCCAATTTATAATCGCAAGATATCTCCTCTATTTCACGAAAATCAGTGTCAACGGCAATAAAGGTTGCCAAATCTCCGTTATCCGTCATTTTACGGGTAACTTCGCTTGCCAGCCTTGAGCCAAATCCTCCTATTCCTATATTAAATAAATTGCGTTTCATAAATTCTTCCTTATATTAAGTTTTAACCACCGTCACCGCTTTGGTGACGGTGGTAACTTAAATTTACTTTATAACCTTATTTTAGATTATTTTTTCGAGGGTCTGCCTCTGCCTCTTTTAACCTCTTGAACGGGTTCTTCGGCTTCTACGCTTTCCTCTTCAGTAACTGCAACCTCTTCCTCAACAGCATCTTCAACCTTTACGGGAGCAACTGTTTGAGTGGAAACGGGTGCAATTTTGCCTGCCATAATCTTGTTAACTTTTTCCATTATATTTCCTGCTTCTTCGTAGTCAAACTTGTCTGAAATATTAAGTTCTCCTTTGTCGTTTAGGGGAAGAGCGTCAGAAATATCTTGGAATACCTTACAGCTATTGAACCAAGCGGCAAACTGTTCGATATAAGCCTTGCAGTTTTGTTCTTCAGCAAGAACCATCTTAGTTGAAAGAATACCTTCAAATACCTTAGAAAGTTCCCATCTGTAAATTTTGATAAATCTGTCAAGGAAGAGTTCTGGGTTAGCACGGAACTTACAAATATCCAAGAATACGTCGTAAGCAACTGAAATAATTCTTTCTGCATCGTCACAGTCACGGAGTGATTCTTCACTCGTTTTAACGAGATATGCAAACTCGATAATGCTTGGGCCTTTCTTCTTAGAAGGAACGCCTAATATCTTTCCTTCGCCTCCACCGATATAACTATCTTCTTTGAAGAGGGTCATATTGAGTAAATCCATAAATTCACATGAGGTAATCTTTTGCTCTAACTTATGATATTGTGAATCTGAAGGAATGTTAGGAAGAGCGTTCTTTAATGCATTGATTTCATCATCAAACTTCTTGCTCCATTCTTGAATAAGGTCGTCTTGGTTTCTGAGCCACTTAATAAGTTGAGCAGCGTTCTCAAGGTTGATGTCCATACCGTCGGGAGTCTTGATTGCAATCTTTCTTCCCTCGCCGTCAATGTGATAGAATACGTTTTTCGTAGTTTTTCTACCAACTCTTGGAGCAGAGATAAGGTTGTTAAACCAGAATCCGTAGAAGAGCGCTTTAATCATTTTATCGTCGTAGATTTTCTCCATCTTTTCGTTCATATAAGGGAGATATCCACGTAAGTGGAGGTTGTTGCCTAAGTGGGGGTTCCACATTTCCGTTTCATAATGTTTCCAGTTGTGGATAGCCTTTTGATAGTGTGTAAAGTAGAGGTTATCTTCTCCAAGTTCGTTAAATTTAGCAACTCTTAATGGAGAAATATCCATTATTTCACCAGTACAGTAGAGTACGTTATCAGGCATTGAAGAAACTACTGCAACTCTTGCGGTATCGTCACCTGAGTATGCCCTAATGAATTGTTCTGCACACGCCTCGATAATCTTTCCTTCTTTGCTTTGGTCAGCAGGAAGTCTAATATCAAACACGTCTGCATTTCTCTTAATGTATCTACCGGTGTTAACACTCATCATAAATACCGTTACGTTAGAAGGTGCTACAACGTCGCCAAGTTCTTCCCTATTATCAATTTTTATTGAGGGTTTAGCCGTTTCACAAGCAGTAGAGAAGTAGTTTTTAAGTCTATCTCTAAGTTTTTCGGGGCTATCGCCACAAGATGCTTTAATTGCCTCAACAACGTTGTAGTTGTTGATTTCTGCAAAAGCATCACTCGTTTTAATAGTTTTCTTATATGATTCGATCATACTTGTAAAGAGTGATCTAATTGCGCCTGCATCTTTATCGTTAAAGTCTTGACCTTGGTTAATTTCTGCGCAAGCAGATGCGAATACGTTTGCAAATACTCCCTTACCTACTACGTCGTTAGTTTCGGTAATTTCTCTGTCGGTTGCAGGACCAGATGCATTTAATACTTCTTCTAAAATAGCCTCTTTATCTTCCTTAGAAGAGTAAATATTGATAACGCTATCGATAATACCACAATCTCTTCTTAAAACGTCTTTGGTTGCTTCAACAAGGTTGATTTTTTCTTTGTCAAATCTAACGAAGAAAGCACGATATTTTGCGATAAGAACGTCAACCGCTCTTGATACTGCAGAGAAGATTAAGAATTTAAGTTCTTTAACTGCTGCACTCTTGATGTTTTCAAGAATAGTGAGAGCGTCTGCTTTAAGTGCGTATGCGTCTGCATTTTTATCAGTTCTTCCAGCCTCTCTATATTCGTCGGGGCTTGAACAAATGCTGGTGAAACGAGTTTCTTTCATATTAACGTATGCGCTCTTTTTGAAACTCATTTTCTTTTTCTTGCTTCCGTCGTCCTCACCTGCTTCGGTGAAGTCAGCGTCTAAGGTTAAGAATTTAGCGGGAACGTCTAAAACTTCACGTTTTTTGAGCATTTCAGCAAAGTCAGCGTCCTCTTTCTTAATTGCAGCAGAAAGTTTAACTTTAAGTCTTGCAAGTTGTACCATTGCGGCAACGGGGTGTAAATATTTTCCACCGTTCATTAAAATTCCGTTAACCAATGATAAATCTTTGTTAGAAAGGAAATCTTTCTTCTTATCAAGAGCAATTATAGAATCACTTAAAGAAGTTTTCATTCTCTTTATTGAATCAATACATTCAGTAAAGTAGGTTAAAATTTCCTTTTTAGATTCTAAAGCAAGGTCGCAAACTGATTCAACGTCTACAATATCTGCTTCTGCGAAAGTCTTTTCTATGTTTTCTCTCTTAATTAAAGTAGCAGGTATTTTCTTACCGATTGCTCTATTAATTTTATCAAAATAAACTTCAGCAGTGTTGGTAGTGGTATCCTTGTTACCTTC
>JAZSDD010000049.1:0-12819 GCA_045530945.1 Christensenellaceae bacterium | reverse complement strand
TTTTCTTTATTTTTATAAAATATAAAATAAATTAATAGCGTTATAAAAGAAGTTGCTATATTAATAATACCAAAATCGCCTAAAAGTTCAGTAACGTATGGTTTTTCCGCCTCACTATGATAAATTAACGATATCCCAGTGTCTGTTAAATAGTGAAAGGAAAAGTACGCCAAAACTAAAAACACAACACCAACGATAAAGGTGATTAATGATAATTTCAATAATTTTTTCTCCATATGTAATACCTTTTTAATTTAAGTAGTTATTTTTTTAAGTTTTTAGAAACTTCCGTTAGCACTCTTTCAATTTCACTCGTTAAGTGTTTACGGTTAAAAGCAACTTCGTTAACTTCTTCTATGTACTCGTTAAGTTCTCTAATTCTCTTTCTTTTTAAATCGTCGTCCACGTCAGGCAGGTTATCTTTTAAGGATAGGTAATACTCCATTTTAATTTGTTCGTTAATGGATTTATTTAAGTTTTTAAGTCCAAAATATTTATAGAGCGTTTTTCTTGCGTTTATAGATTGTTCAAAACGTTCTTGCGCTTTATCGTGCTTGCCGATACTTCTATAAAAAATAGCAAGATTTCTAAAAGTATAGCTCATATAAAGGTAGGCAATTTGTAGATTATCCCTCTCGTCGTACTCAATAAACTTTTCTGCGTTTTCTATGGATTTTATTGCCATTTCTTCTCTAAATTCTAAAATTTCCTCGTCAATATCTTCAAGATCCATAGAACCATAAAACATCATATTGATAAAGGTCAAATAGTCGTAAGCAATCATTAAAAACATGTACTTAAACTGACAGTCCTCTAAGCCCTCAGCCTCGTCAACGTATTCTAAAAGGTTCTTCTTTAATCTTTTGTAAGCCTTTGCGGGGAGTTGCATGCCTTCCTTAAACTCAATCTCAACGAGGGAATCGCACGCATAAAAATAATCTATCGTTGAATTTATTGCTAAAAGACATTTTTTATCTGAAATATCTGCGTTATAAAGTTCTTCAATAAGTAGTTTATCGGTGGGCATTTCGTCGTGCATATAGGACGCTTGGCAAAGTAAAAGAACTAAATAAGCAATCTCGTCGTCATAATAATACGGCTTTGTAATATGGTTTTTTATAACGGTGCGAAGTTTTGAAATATCCGTCATTAAATCCATTTTGTTGCCGGTAATAAGGTTGCATTGACCTTGCAAGAATTTTGCAACAATTTCCGTTGCCAACTCTTCGTTAGTTCTGCCGTTAGTTTTAACCGTTTCTTGCCAACCTCCCTTAATATCGGTGGGAACTAAATCTTCTGCACCGTCAATATAAACGCCCATCACACGTTTAAGGTTGAGTGAACCAGATAAATATCCTAATTCGTAAAGCATATTAGGGCTTAGCGTTTCAGTAAAAACAACGTTTCCGTTATTATCTAAAATTTGCTCGTTTCTTTTAGAAAAAAGCATAATTGCGCTACTGCATTTATTCATTTGATTAACTACCGTTGCGCCGATGCCTGCTAAAATTTCATTGCTACCTTCTCTTCCACCGCAAATGCCGTAGAAATCGTGTTTTTTAAGTTCATTTTTAACGCAAATTGCTAAGGACTCGCTCATTGTCCAGCCGATAAAAACTTTTCCTCTCATAAACTTCTCTCCCGTAATTAATATGCTTGACTACGAATTAAAATAATTTTTACAATTATTTAACTTTTCTTGAAGGTCTAATAGCATCATGCTCGCTTCATATCCGTCTAAATATGCGTGGTTAATAGTTAAAGATAGCGTCATTTTATAATCGTTGCCTTCTTTAACGCATTTTCCCCAGTTTATTCTTGGAATACTCATAGACATTTTATTTTCATAGGGTAGGGGGTTATCGGTTGAAGTAAAATCAATCCAAGGCAAGCAAGATAAATAAAACAAGTCTGCTCTATTATTAGTGTCGTATAAATTTTTACCTTGCTCGGTTAGTGCGTGTTTTTTAGCAAACTCAATATCTTTTTTCATTTGAGCAGAATACGAACTATAAGATTTATCAAATTCCGTTTTTTGAAAGGCGAAATTTTCATTTTCAAGAAAAACGGTATAGCTTGGTGAAACGCCATCAAATTCCACCACCTTACCGTCAACGCATCTTATGCGAAAGCCCTCAAATTTATTTACCGATAAAGAAAGTAGGTAAGTAAAGGGAATAAAAAATCCGTCAATACTTGGTCTATCTTTCATAAAATTGGTCATATCAAGTCTAACCTCAACCTTAAAGGTGGGGTTAGCGTAACTACCGAAAAGTTTGTAGTGTGAAGCCCTTTTCCAAGAGTTAATATCAATTTCTTTCATAAAATCCCTCTATAACTACTATACTTATTTAATATAACATAAAATATAAAACTTTTCAACTTATATTTCCACAAATATCTCTTGACAATTTAATAAAAAAGGTATAAAATATCAATAAGTGTAATTTAATCTATTATATATAGTTAAGGAGGTACCTAGGATGGCTATTAAAGAAGATGGATTTTTTTGTAAGTTAAAAGAACTCAGTACCATGATGTTTTTTGCAAACAGTAAATTTTGGTATTTAGCGCTCCCACTCGATTTAATTTGGTGGGCAATCGTGCTTGTTGGTTGGGTTCTCTTTATTCCTTATATACTTTTTGTTTATCCAATTAAGAGCAGATTTAACAAGAGAATGTCAAAGAAAAAGAAATAAGATAAAATTAAAAAAGAGTGCTTTTTAGCACTCTTTTAATTTTAAACGATAAATTATATTTATTTATTCGTTTCGTCGTAGGCCTGTCTAACGGCATTAGCAAGTTGGTCTGCACAAGAAGTTGAACGGAAACCACAAGTGTTGCCTTTAAGTTTACTTTCAATTTCTTCAACAGTATATCCGTCAAGCACTTTTGAAAGTGCTTTTAAGTTGCCGTTGCAACCCCCAGTAAAACTAATATTGGTTATAACGTTTCCGTTTATGTCAAAGTTGATTTCGCTTGAACAAACGGATTTTGTTTTATATCTATATTTCAATTTTATGCTCCTTTTTATAAAATAAATTTTTATAGTGTCTTTCGAAATGTTTTACACTATTAAATTATAACACTACAATTTGGTTTTTGCAATATAAATTAATATAAAAGGCGGATTACCACATAAAAATTTACAAATAGAAAAAACCCAAAAAGGTGTTTTTTGTTTTGGCGGAAAGGATGGGATTCACTCCGTAAGGCTTTGCCTTACTATCATGCCTGGGTAGCAAAAGGTAGGTGACTACCTTTTGTCGGCAACTAATTATGTTTACTCCCACTTTTAAGTTGCCGATACCTACCCGTTCGAATCCCATATTAACTATCAAAAAAAACCTAAAACAAATTTACGTTCGCTTTAGGTTTTATTTGGCGGAAAGGATGGGATTCACTCCGTAAGGCTTTGCCTTACTATCATGCCTGGGTAGCAAAAGGTAGGTGACTACCTTTTGTCGGCAACTAATTCTGTTTACTCCCACTTTTAAGTTGCCGATACCTATCCGTTCGAATCCCATATTAACTAACAAAAACAAAACCTAAAACAAACTTACGTTCGCTTTAGGTTTTATTTGGCGGAAAGGATGGGATTCGAACCCATGTGCCCGTTGCCGGACAACCGCATTTCGTGTGCGGCTCGTTGTGACCACTTCGATACCTTTCCTTATTTGTATTTATATACAGTGATTTAACGCTTTATTATTATACACAAAAATATAAGTAATTGCAAATAAAAATTTACGCTTATATAATTTAATTGACTTTTTTTTGATATGAGTGTATAATTTTTTTAAGTTAATGGAGGTGAATTATGCATCCTCAAGCATTGTTTAATATTTTTGGAAAGGGCGTATATCTTTACGGTATTTGTATAGGCGTTGGCTTAGTTGCTTGTATCTTATTCTTTTTCTATTTTACAAAGAAAAGGAATATGCCTCAAAACGTTCAAGATTTTTCCTTTTTCGTTGCGATTGGCGCTATTGCGTTAGGCTTTTTATTTGCTAAATTATTTCAAACCTTTTACAATTGGATTGATACGGGCGAATGGAATTTTTACGGTGCAGGAATAACCGTTATGGGTGGCTTAATTGGTGGCGCTGCCTCTTTTATAGCCTTATACTTTTTGGGCGGAAAACTCGTGTTTAAGGGTGCGTTAAAAGGTATACATATCAAGCACTTTAAAACTGTTTTAATAGTTGCACCTTTGTGTATTCTCGTTGCTCACGCATTTGGTAGAGTTGGTTGCCTAACGGCAGGTTGCTGTCACGGTACGTATCTTGGCAGGGAATACGTAGTTGGTGGAATTTATATGAAAGGTGGCTCTGGTTGGGGCTTTTACGTGCCAACTCAACTATACGAGGCGTTATTTTTATTTATAGCGTTTGGCGTGCTTTCTTATTTATTGTTAAAGAAGAATCTAACGTGCACAATGCCTATTTATTTAATTTCATATGGTGTGTTTAGATTTATAATCGAATTCGTTAGAGATGATTATAGAGGTTTTTCGGGATTTATGTCTCCATCACAATGGACATCGCTAATCTTTATATTATTAGGTGTAGGGTATATCGTATTTTTGATTATTAAAAAATTACCCTTTGTAGAAAAACCTATGGAACTTGTATCTGAAAAAGATGGTAAAACCTCTGAATTAGAAGAGGGTAAAACGGAATAGTAAAACTTATTTTAATAAAAAATAAACGCAAAAAAACTTCGCTTAAAATTTTTTAAGCGAAGTTTTTAATTTTTAAATTCAACTAATAATTATTCTGCTACTTCTTCTTTTACAGCAGCCTTTTTTGCTCTGGTTTTTTTAACGGGTGCTTCTGCGGGAGCTTCTTCCTTAGCGGGAGCTTCTTCAACAGCAGGAGCAACAACTTCTTCAACTACGTCTTTAGAAATTGCATAAACCTTTTTAGCAAGTTTTGCTTTTTTGTTTGCTGCGTTGTTAGCGTGGATTATGTTTTTAGTAACGGCAGAGTCGATACACTTAAATGCTAAGTCTAATGCTTTCTTTGCTTCTGCAACGTTGTTTTCTTTAACAAGTGAATCTACCTTTTTGATAGCGGTTCTCATTTCAGAACGGATTGCTTTGTTTTGTTCAGTCTTTCTTCCGTTAACAATAACTCTTTTTTTAGCGGATTTAATATTTGGCATAATCTATGCACTCCTTAATTCTTTTTTAATTCGCTAATTATTTTAACACAAAAAAATATTAAATGCAACTACATTTTAGGCACATTTTTTTCTTTTTATGCTTTTTTAACTTTTTTTTCGATTTTTTCATATTATCTAATATGACAAAGGCTAATATCGCAGTTTTAGATAGTGGAATAGGTGGACTCTCGGTACTAAAAGTATTAGACGATAATCTCTCTAATAAACGTTTTTATTATTTTGGTGATAATATTAACGCTCCATATGGGAACAAAACGATAAGGGAACTTAAAAAAATCACCCTAAACAACCTCTCTCATTTAAGTAGTTATGATATAGACGTAATCGTTTTAGGTTGCAACACGTTAAGCGTAAACTTACTACACGAAATAGAATATTATTCTAATATTAAAACGTTCGGTGTTTTCCCGCCCGTAGAGTATGCGAAGATGAGGAGGGAGAACACCTTGTTATTATCCACTGTTGCCACAGCAAAAAATTATAAAAAGGAAAACGCATTTTATCCGTTAGGTTTAGAAAATCTTGCGAAAGATATTGAAGAAAACGTTTTTAACCTTAACTTAGTAGACCTAAACTATCATTTCTCGTCTATTTTAAATGAGAAAAATCGTTTTGAAACGGTTATTTTGGGGTGTACCCACTACGAATTTATAAAAAATAAGATCTTTAACCACTTAAAACCCCAAAATATGATTAGCGGTGTGAATTTTACCTTAAAAACATTGATAAATTATTTCAAAGAAGCAAAATCAATAGATAAAACAAGGCAAAACGAAGTATGTTTTATAGGCAAATGCGCAGATTATAATAAAGAAATTTATTATTCGGTGGTCAAAAAGGTATTAAAAAAATAAAAAAAGTGGTCAAAAATATAAAAAAAATTTTAAAAAATGGTTGACGGTGGTCAAAAGTTGTGCTATAATGCACGTATAAAAATGAAAAGGAGGAAAGTTTAAGCATGGCTGGTAAGAATTATTTACATCAATTAGACGCTAAAAACAGAATGCGTATACCGGCTAAATTGCGTGAAGAACTTGGTGACGGATATTACGTAACCGTTGGTTCTGGCGGATGCTTATACGTTTACTCCGAAAAAGAAATGGAAGAGGTTAAGTCAACCCTAAACAATATAAACAAGTATAGGGAAAGCCAACTTAAAGCCGCACGTTTCATTTTATACAACACTTGGCAAGCAGAAGAGGACAAGCAAGGTAGAATTTTACTTCCCGAAAATCTTAGAAAATACGCTAAGATAGAAAAGAACGTAATTGTATTCAAAGGTCCTAACTGTATTGAGATGTGGAGTGAAGAAGTTTGGAACGATTACTTTAACGACGTTAACTTCTCCGACCTTGCAGACGCTTTAGACGAACTCAAAAACAATGGCTAACTTAAAGCACGTATCGGTAATGAAAAAGGAGTGTATAGAAGCTCTTTTGATTAAGGATGGCGGGATATATTTCGACGGAACGCTCGGTGGGGGTGGACACTCTTACGAGATTTTGAAAAATTCTTCTCCAAACGGAAAACTTATAGCAACCGACCTTGACGATTACGCGATAGAAAGGGCAAGCGAAAGATTATCTGAATTTAACGATAGATTTACTCCCGTAAAATCAAATTTCAAAAATTTTAGCAAAATTAAAGATAAATTTGATATAGACGGTTTTGATGGAATTCTTTTAGACCTTGGCGTTTCGAGTTTTCAACTTGACGATAGAAGTAGAGGATTTTCCTATCTCGGAGAAAATGAACTTCTCGATATGAGAATGGATAAAAGCAATCCTTTATCTGCAAAAACGATAGTTAACGGATATTCCGAACAAGAACTTAAAAGAATATTTATTGAATACGGAGAGGAGAAGTTTTCCTCCTCAATTGCAAAAAACATAGTTTTAGCAAGAAAAAACAAAGAAATTTCCACCGTTGGTGAACTCAACGCTATAATAGATAGGAGTATCCCCGCAAAATTTAAGAAGGACGGACATCCTTCTAAAAGAACTTTTCAAGCATTAAGAATTGAAGTAAACGGCGAACTTGACGGACTTTATCAAACAGTTTTAGATATGGCACGAGGGCTTAAAAAGGGTGGAAGATTAGTTATCTTGACTTTTCATTCGTTAGAGGATAGAATAGTTAAGAAAGCATTTAAAGAACTTGAAACCGATTGCGTGTGCGACAAGAGTTTGCCGATATGCGTATGTGGTAAAAAAAGGGAAATAAAGATTATAACTAAGCACCCATTACTACCAAGTGATGAAGAGCTTAAAATCAATTCCCGATCAAAAAGCGCAAAATTGAGAATAGCAGAAAAAATCTGATTTATTTAATATTATAAGGAGAAAGAAAATGGTAACGACCAGACGTGATGAAAAGACATCGACTTATTATGAATCACAAAGAGGTTCGGCAATTGACCTTTTAGAGAGAAAAGTTCCGTCTTACAGCGCAATTACCGAAGAAAAGAGTGAAGAGAGCTTTGAAGAAGCAAAAGAAAGAATGCAAAAAAACCTCGATAAACTCTTAAACTATGACAGGTATACTGAATCAGGCTACGTTCAAGATATTGAAATGGCCTCTGTCGTTACGCCTGAAACCACGCCAACTGCTATTGAAGTTGAAGCGCCCGTTGCTTTTTCTGAAGAAGATATTAAACCTACAAGCACAACCCTTCAATTTGGTGATGGGGAAGTGGACAAGGTTTACGACGATATGCAAAAACAAAAAGAATCACAAAAATCAACCTACCGTCTTAACGGAGCAGGGAAACTCGTTGTGGTTTTATATTCGCTTGCAGTTACGGTAATTTTGGCTCTTATAATTTTAAACACCGGTGTGCTTGCATCACTTAGAAGTGGAAACGAGGCAAAAGCGGCTATTTTAAGCGAAAAAGTTGCAGAATATCAAATGCTTTCTGAGAAAATTGACGCTGTTTCATCAAACGAACGCGTTATCGATATCGCAGAAAACGAATATGGTATGGTAAAAGGTAATTAATTTACTGCCTTGCGAATAGATATTTATAAATAAATATTCGTAGGTGGGTTATAAAACATTTTTCTTTAACAATTTTACGAAAGAGGTTACTTGCAATAGTTATTGCAGTAACCTTTTTGCTTTCTTGCATTATTGGTAGATTATTTTATATCCAAGTAATTTGGGGAGAAGAAGTGCAAGAAAAAGCAGTGGATCAATGGACGAGAGAAATCCCCGTGATAGCATCAAGGGGAAATATTACCGATTGTAACGGCGTAGTGCTTGCTGGAAACGGCGATACCTACACCGTTTTTGTGCGTAAAAAGGCAGTTTCTGATATTGAAGAAGTATCTAAGGTTTTAGCAACCGTTCTTGAAATGGATTATTCTTACGTTTATAATCGATTAACTACAACCGTTTCAAGTGAAGTAACGGTTAAAAAGCAAGTTGAAAAGGAAAAAATCAACACCCTTTTAACGTATAACTTTGACGGAGTGTATTATTCAAGGGATAATTCAAGAGTCTATCCTTACGGAGATTTTTTAAGTTCCGTGCTTGGTTTTACCTCAACCGACGGAAAAGGTCAAGCGGGATTAGAACTATATTACGATAAATATCTTTCTGGGATAAACGGAGAAATTCTATATGAAACGGACATAGTTGGCGTGGAAATAGGTGACGGAAACGCAAGTTATATTCCGGCAACGGACGGACTAAACGTTAAACTAACCATAGATTATGAAATACAAAGACTGTGCGAAACGGCAATGAGCGAGGCAATGGAAATTCACCGCTCTAAGTCTGCTCAAATGCTCGTTTTAGATCCTAACACGGGGGCAATTTTAGCAAGTTCGATAAAGCCTTCGTACGACTTAAATAACGTTCCAAGAAATGATTTAGAGTTGTTAAATTCCCTTTCAAGAAATAGACTCGTTAGTGACGTTTACGAGCCTGGTTCAACCTTTAAGGTGTTGACTGCCGCAGCAAATATCGAGGAATATTATAAGGGAAACAAAAATGCGTTTTCGATAGAGCATATCTACAATTCTTCAAGGTATCGTTATGTGGATGGGCAAAGAACGAAATGTTGGAGTAATCACTCAAACGGCAAGCACGCAAACCTTACGTTATCGGGTGCATTAAACAACAGTTGTAACCCCATTTTCGTTGATATCGCTTGCTCTCTTGGAAAGGAAACGATGTATAAGTATATCGACCTATTTGGTTACGGCAAGGCAACGGGGATAGATTTTAACGGAGAAACTTCGGGGATGGTTATTCCTCTAAGTGCCGTAAAGAACGTTGACCTTGCCAGAATAGGGTTTGGGCAAACCATTGCCGTTACTGGATTACAACTTGCGCTTGCAACTGCCTCTGCAATAAACGGTGGAATTTATTATTCTCCATATCTTGTTTCTGAAATTTACGATAGCAATGGAATTGTGGCGGAAAAAATTTATCCAAAAGCAGTAAATAGAGTAATAAGCGAAAAAGCGTCTAAAACTTTATCGTCTATGCTTGAAAAAGTTGTTTCAGAAGGGTCTGGCAAGCAAGCGTATATCGAGGGGTACAGAGTTGCGGGGAAAACGGGAACTGCACAAAAATATGAAAACGGCATTATTGCGCAAGGTAAATACGTGTCGAGTTTCGTTGGGTATTTTCCCTCAAACGCGCCTAAATATTTAGCGCTCGTTATAATTGACGAACCACTTGGGGAATACTACGGTAGTACCGTTGCTGCACCATATGCAAAACAAGTGTTCGAGGGAATAATTAAATTAAAAAATATTAAAGTTTAAAAAAGAATTGTGTTTAATTTTATTTTGTGCTACAATCTTATGGATAAAAATATTTTAGGAGTACAAAATGGAGTACAAAAAGTTACAAAACGGTAGCGATATTAGAGGTGTTGCGCTTGAAGGTGTTGAAGGTCAAAACGTTAACTTAACTGAAACGGTTTGCAAAGATATTGCAAGGGGCTTTGCTTTGTGGCTTAGCGCAAAAAAGAATAAAAAATCAGGTCTTAGAGTTGCGATAGGTAGAGATTCAAGATTATCTGGTGAAACTCTATTGGGTTGGCTAAGTGATGAATTAGCAAATCAAGGGATAGAGGTTACCGATTTTGGTATGGCGTCTACTCCCGCAATGTTTATGGCAACCATTACTGAGGGATACGAATTTGATGGAACGGTTATGGTTACCGCCTCACACTTACCCTTTAATAGAAACGGTTTTAAGTTCTTCACAAAAGACGGTGGGCTTGAATCGGCTGACATTAAACAAATTTTAGCCTATGCTGAGGGTGGTGAAAGTTTAAGACAAGAAAAAAGCAAGGTTATTAAAGGCGAATTTATGGATACCTATGCTAAAATTCTTGCCGATAAAATTAGAAATGCAACGGGAGAGGATAAGTCTCTTAACGGGTTTAAGATTGTTGTTGACGCAGGTAACGGTGCTGGTGGATTTTACGTTTCAAAGGTGTTGAAGCCTTTGGGTGCAATAACTGACGGTAGTAGATTTTTAGAGCCTGACGGATCTTTCCCAAATCATATTCCTAATCCCGAAGATAAAAAGGCAATGGAAAGCATTACAGAGGCGGTTAAAGAGCAAAACGCCGATTTCGGTATAATTTTTGATACTGACGTTGATAGAGCAGGCGCAGTTTTATCAGACAGTAGTGAACTTAATAGAAACAGAATTATAGCAATGCTTTCTGCTATATTATTAAAAGAACATCCCGGCACTACCATTGTAACCGACTCTATAACTTCAACGGGACTTGCCGAGTTTATTAAAGAAAAGGGTGGCGTTCATTTAAGATTTAAGAGAGGATATCGTAACGTTATAAACGAATCCATAAGATTAAACAAAGAGGGTATAGATAGCCAACTTGCTATTGAAACTTCCGGTCACGGAGCGTTAAAGGAAAATTACTTCTTAGACGACGGAGCATATCTCGTAACAAAACTTTTAATTGAACTTGCAAAGGGTAAAAAGCAAGGCTACACCTTAGAATCTTTAATTTCAACGCTAAGTGAACCTGAAGAGAGCGTTGAGTTTAGAATGAATATTTTGCTTGAAGATTTTAAGCCTTACGGACAAAAAGTTATAGCAGAATTAACGGAGTATGCAAAAAATAAGGATGGTTGGTCTGTTGCTCCCGATAATCACGAGGGCATTAGGGTTAATTTAGATAATGAACACGGAAACGGTTGGTTCTTACTTAGATTATCCTTGCACGATCCATTACTTCCATTAAACGTTGAAAGCAATAAAAAAGGCGGTGCAAAAATTATAGCAACCGAGCTTTATGAATTTATTAAAAACTATACTGAACTTGAAAAGAGCAAGTTAGAAGAATTTGTTAAATAATTTAGAGGTCTTACATGTATATTAGCGATAAAGTAAAATACGTTGGGGTAAACGATAAGGAAATAGACTTATTTGAAGGACAGTACGTTGTTCCTAACGGAATGGCATATAACTCGTACGTTATTTTAGATGAAAAGGTTGCCGTTTTCGATACCGTTGACGGTAGATTTCATAAAGAGTGGCTTAATAACCTAAACGAGGCTTTGCAAGGCAAAAAGGTTGATTATTTAATAGTTCAACACGTTGAGCCTGATCACTCTGGTAGTCTTTTATCATTTACGAAAGCATATCCAAACGCTGTAATCGTTGCGTCAATGGGTGCGTTTACAATGATAAAGAACTACTTTGGCTTGGAATTTGCCGAAAATAAAATAGTAGTTTCAGACAATATGAAATTATCTCTTGGCGAAAGCGAGTTAACCTTTTTTACTGCGCCTATGGTACATTGGCCTGAGGTTATAATGACATACGAGAGCAAGGAGAAAACTCTTTTTTCCGCCGATGCTTTCGGTAAATTCGGTGCGTTAGACGTTGATGAAGATTGGGCTTGCGAGGCAAGAAGATATTATTTTGGAATAGTTGGTAAATACGGCGTTCAAGTTCAAAATTTATTCAAAAAAATCGCAGGTCTTGAAATTAAAACTATTTGTCCTTTGCACGGACCTATATTAAATGAAAATATAGGTGATTACGTTAGTTTATACGATACTTGGTCTTCATATAAATCGGAAAGTGAGGGAGTATTTATCGCATATACTTCGGTGTATAAAAATACTGAAAAGGCAGTTTTAGAACTTGAAAAAATTCTAAGTGAAAAAGGGCAAAAGGTTGTAGTTAGCGACCTTGCTCGTTGTGATATGGCAGAGGCCGTTGAAGACGCTTTTAGGTATGATAAAATTATTTTTGCAACAACAACTTATAATAACGGAATTTTCCCTTTTATGAGAGAGTTTATTGATACGTTGGTTGAACATAATTTTCAAAACAAAAAGGTTGGACTTATTGAAAACGGAAGTTGGTCACCCTTAGCGGGTAAAATTATGAAGGAAAAACTATCTAATTGTAAAAACCTAAATTTTGCACCGACAATAGTTAAAATATTATCTTCCTTATCTGAAAGTTCAAGAGAACAACTAAATAATCTTGCTAATGAAATACTAAACTAAACGATAGAGCCGTGGTTAATAAAACCACGGCTTTTCTATTACAAATTAAAGCAATTTTAGACACAAGATATTATAAAAACACCCCTCATATATTCTAATATAGAACATATATTATTAT
>JAZSDD010000078.1:0-3386 GCA_045530945.1 Christensenellaceae bacterium | reverse complement strand
AATATTATCACTTAAATAATTTTTAATATTTGTAACCCTTGATTTAACTGATTTTATTCCCTTACTTTCCGTTTTAATTTTATCGGGATTAAGTACCTTTTCCATAACGGAAAAATCTGTGTCAAAAAGCAAAGTGCCGTGGTGCATTATTCTATTTCTATAAACGGTTTCAGCAGTGCCAGAAATCTTTTTTCCGTCAACTAAAATATCGTTTCTACCTGAAAACTCCGCCTCAATTCCAAGCGTTTTTAAAAAGGAAATAACGGGCAAAGAAAAATGCTTAAACGTTTCTTCCCCTTTAACGTATGGCGCAATAACGGTGTAGCAAATATTATTAAGATCGTGATAAACTGCGCCACCACCGGTAATTCTTCTAACCAACTTAATATCGTTATTATTTAGATAATTAACGTTAATCTCTGAAAGTGCGTTTTGGTTTACTCCCACAATAACGGAGGGAGAATTTCGCCAAACGTAAATATAAAAATCCTCTTTTTCTTTTAACAAATACTCCTCAGAGGCGATATTAAAGGACGGTTCTTGTGATACACCGTTTATAAAATAAAATTTTTCCATAATTAAATTTATGGGGAACGGAAAAGCCGTTCCCCAAATTTTTTCTTTTAGCCTATATTATACGCCTTTCTTAGCCTTTCTAAGCATTTCAGCATCAGAAGTATTGATGGTAGAAACGTGACCTTTTAAGGGCATAATCTTATCGTTGATATAGTCTATAATCCAGTTTGCTTGGGGGAAGAACTCTGCGTCGAATTCGAACGGAGGAGTAATCCAGTTTTGAGCGCCACAAACAACGGGAGGAGCATCGAGATAATCAAAGCAAAGTTCGGTAAGATTTCTTGCAAAGTCGTTAAGGATAGAACCTCTTGCGCAAGCGTCTGATGCGAGAATAATCTTACCCGTCTTCTTAACAGATTCAACAACCTTTTCATAGTTAAATGGAACGATTGATCTTGCGTCGATAACCTCTGCCTCTACGCCATACTTTTCAGATAAGATTTTAGCAGCTTCCATAGCCTTGTAAAGAGTTGCACCGATGGTAAGAATAGTGATATCGCTACCAACTCTCTTGATATCGGGTTCGCCAAACGGAATTTCATAATAACCTTCGGGAACGCCCTCTTTTCTAAACTCTTCACCCTTGTCGTAAATTCTTTGGCTTTCAAAGAATACAACGGGGTCAGTTCCGTTAAGTGCTGAGTTCATTAAACCCTTAGCGTCGTAAGGAGTTACGGGGAAACAAACTTTTAAGCCGGGAACGTGTGCAGGAAGTGCAACCCAGTCTTGAGAGTGTTGAGCGCCGTATTTAGAACCAACTGATACACGGAGAACAACAGGCATTTTGAGAATACCTGAACTCATTGCTTGCCATTTAGCAAGTTGGTTGAAGATTTCATCCCCTGCTCTACCCATAAAGTCAGCGTACATAAGTTCTACGATTACTCTACCACCGCAAAGACCGTAACCTACTGCAGAAGAAACAATTGCAGCCTCCGAAATAGGAGAGTTAAATAATCTGTGGTAAGGAAGTGCCTCGGTAAGTCCTTTGTAAACTGCGAAAGCACCGCCCCAGTCTCTAACGTCTTCACCGTAAGAGGTTAAAGTTGGGTCTTTATAATATCTATCGATAATTGCTTCGAATAAACCGTCTCTAATGTTGTATCTCTTCATCGCAGAAACGGGAGCGCCCTTTTCATCAAAACCGTAACGGAGTTTACCAGCAATTTGCTTAACTCTTGGGTTTTCTTCCATAGGCATCTTAACTTCAACAGGTCTATCTTCCATTTTTTCAACAGAACCGTTAGAGAACATAAGATCTTCAACGTAGTAAGGATCTTTCTTGAAATCAAGATATGGTGATTCAACGGGGTCAGCAGCAAGTTTGCAGAGTTTGAGCATTCTTTCTTCGATAGAACCAAGAATTTCATCAAACTTAGAATCCTTTTCAACCTTAGCGTCAACAAGCGCTTTTCTGTAAGTAACGATAGGATCGTATGCCTTCCAAGCTTCCACTTCCTCTGCAGTACGATAACTTCCAGAGTCTGAAGGAGAGTGGCCACCATAACGATAGGTTACAACGTCCATCATAGCAGGACCTTTGCCCTCTAAAAGAAGTGCTTTCTTTCTCTTCATTGCTTCGATAACTGCTAATGGGTTAAATCCGTCAACACGCTCTGCGTGGAGTTGAGAAGGATGTACACCTGCGCCAAGACGAGCAAGGAAGTCGTAAGCCATCGTTTCACCACGGGTTTGTCCACCCATACCGTAATCGTTATTGAAGAAGTTAAATAGAATAGGAAGTCCGCCTTTCTTCTCCCATAATTGAGTAATTTGGTCCATAGACGCAAAGTTCATAGATTCGTAAACAACACCACAACCAACAGCTCCATCACCAACGTTACTGATAACGATACCGGGCTTGTCGTTGTTCTTTTTGTAAAGAGCAGCGCCAAGTGCAACGGGTGCTGCACCACCAACGATAGCGTTGTTAGGATAAATACCAAAGGGTAAGAAGAATACGTGCATTGATCCACCCATACCTCTATGGAAACCGGTTTTTCTTGCAAAGATTTCACTCATAAATCCATAAAGCAAGAAATCAACTGCAAGGTCTTTAATATTACCAGTTTTGTTGAGTTTTTCTACGGGAGCAAGAGTTTCGCCACCCATAAAATCTTTCATAATTTGATAGAGTTTATCGTCGGGAAGTTTACGGATAGAGTTAAGTCCTCTTGCTAAAACTTCCGAGTGACTTCTGTGTGAACCGAAAGTCATATCGTCAAGGTCAAGGATATATGCTTGACCAACTGCAGCAGCTTCCTGACCGATAGAAAGGTGCGCAGGACCAGGATAAGAGTGCTTAAAGCCTTGATATTCTCCCTTAACTTTAATGGAGTTAATCATGCTTTCAAATTCTCTTAAAACTGCAATGTCGTTAAAAATGTTTACGAATTCTTCTTTAGAAAAATTCTTCTTTTCGTCTTCGATACTCTTGTTATATTGGTTAACGGGAATATCTACAAAATGGATTCTGCCGGGTTTTCTTAGAAACACGGGATCAACGAATAACTGTTTTGCCATTATTATATATCTCCTTAATTTTTTCTTAAATTATATCTGGAAAATCGCTTCTCTAACGATTTCACATACGGTTGGGTGTGGGAACACGAGTTTTTTGATATTTTCAATATCAACTTCTAAATCTATCATAGCGGATACGGCTACGATATATTCGCCCGAATAACTACCGATAATGTGCGCGCCGATAAGAGTGTTAGTCTTCTTATTGATTACGATTTTGCAGATGCCGTTAAGGTCGGTGTTTTCAGCAATGTATCTGCCAGAGAAAGTCATAGGAATAGAAACTT
>JAZSDD010000002.1:0-17539 GCA_045530945.1 Christensenellaceae bacterium | reverse complement strand
TAGTTTGTGTTTTGATACAATCAAACTATAAAAAATCACAACTATAATTATGTGGTTTTAAATTTTAGAATTTTTGGAGGTAGTTATGGCTCAAAAGAAATTTGATTTAAAAGAGATCGCAGGCAGAGAAGTTAATCCCTTCTTAGGATATGGAATAATCGGCGCAGCATTTGCTATCGTTTTGATTATTGGACTTATCGTTGCTCTCTAAGAAAGTAACTAATTTGAGATTGAGGCTACTTTTTGTGGCTTAAATAAAAGGAGAAATTTATTATGAAAAAAATGAAAAAAGGTTTTACAATCGTAGAACTCGTAATCGTAATTGCGGTTATCGGTATTTTAGCGGCTGTATTAATTCCTACTTTCAGTAACGTAATCAAGAAGAGTCAAATCAGTAAAGACACTCAACTTGTACGTAACTTAAACACGGCATTATCAACGGACGAAGTATTAAACGGTAAACCTGAAACTATGTACGATGCGTTAAAGGTTGTAGAAGAAGCAGGTTACAACGTTGAAAAAATCAACGCAAGCGCAACAGACAACGAAATTCTTTGGAACAGCAAAGCAAACGTATTCTGCTATCTTAACGGTAACACTGTAGAATACATCCCCAGCACCGATAATGGTGGCGCAAGTGATGTTGATTTATGGGTTATTTCATCTGAAGTAGACGACAACACCCCTTATTCAACCTATTACACTGGTGATGCAAAAGAAATTACAACGTCAAAGGGTTTTGACGCTGGCGAAAAGACTGGTATAGTAGTTAGTGTTGTTACTGAGGATTCCGTTACTTTAACTATTAGAGCAGCTTCTGTTGCAGATACGGTTAACGTAACTGCTCCAAACGCAATCATCAATTTCCATGGCGAAGCTGGTGAAATTAACGTTAATGAAGTTAAGGGCGATTCTTTACACATTTTTGGTAAAGTAGAATTCTTACAAGTATTAAAGGGTAGAGTAGTTGCAGAAAAAACAGCTGAAATTAAAGGACTTCACGTTGCAGCAAACCAAGCAAAGGTTGAAATCACTTCTGAAGCAACTGTTAAAAACGTAACTAAGAGTGAAAACGTAACTGCTAACGTAACTGGTTATAGCCAAGAGATTAAAGAAGCTAATCCAGAAGATGCAAAGGCTGGTGCAAAATTATTTGCAGCAGGTAATGGTTCAGAAGCTCTTCCTTTCATTATCGAAACTGCTGAACAATTAAAGAATATTGATAAAAACTATGAAAAATATGCTTATTATAAAGTAGCTGATGGTGTTGAAGTTTTAGATTGTGGCGAATGGCCCAACGACCTCAAATTACACGGTAGTTTTAATGGTAACGGTGTTAAGATTCTAAACCTCTCTTATTCTTTATTTAGGGAAGTAGGTTATCAAAATACTAATGAAGATATTGTTATCGAGAATCTTGAAGTTGTAATGAATAATACACAGGGTTCAGCATTTGTAAGAAATATTTTCAATAGTGGTAAAACAACGTTTAGAAACATAGCTTTACATGGATATATTGAAGGGGCATACAATATTGGTTCTTTCTACAACTACGGTACAGCTAACTATGACGATATTGGTGCAGATTATACTGTTGAGTTTGACAACGCTACCTCTGACGTTACTTTAGTATGTACTACAGGTAATGGTATTGGTGGTATGGTTGGTCATGCTTACCAAGGTACTGATAAAACTGTTACCTTTATCAAGGATGACGAGTCATGTTATACGGGTAAAATGTTTGTAACTGGCGCCGCTGACGGCAAGTCATTCATGTATCATGGTTCAAGTGAAAAATTCATATTAAATGGTGTCGAGGAAACTCGTTATGATTCTAAATTTAATTATGAGGCATCAAAAATTCAAGTAATCAATCCTACAAAAGTTGACGACGTATATTCTATTGATACTGTATCTGGTGCTACTTCAATAAAGGTAAGTATAAACGTACAGATTACCGCATATGATGAAGCCGGTGAAAAGATTCCAAACCTTTCCGGTATGACTTGGATTGCGTTTGAAGAAACGAAAGAGGTTATTAATGATACTGTTGTAGTATTTGGTGAATCGTTTACAAGTTCAACAATAGTTAACGACGTTAATGACGAAAGAGGTATTGCCGTAGAAAATGGTGTATTAACCTTACGTACTGCAAGTTCAAGCAATTACAAGACTGGTACGATTAAGTTATATGTAGCACAATATGATACTAACGGTAATATTCTTGCGGTTGGTTCTATTCTTCTTGCTGATATTAAATAACTTAGCAACATAAAAACAAAACATTTTTCCCCGTGATATTTCACGGGGAAAATTATATCAAATATTTAGGAGAAAAAATTATGAAAAAGATGAAAAAAGGTTTTACTATTATTGAACTTGTAATAGTTATCGCAGTTATTGGTATTTTATCTGCAGTTTTAATTCCTACTTTCTCAGGCGTTACTGAAAAAGGTAAAAAGGCGGCTGCTATTGAAAATGCTAAAAATGCATATACTCAAGCTTTGGTTGATGAAGATGAGTCTAACAACTACACCGATGCAATCTATTATGATGCTGTCAATGGATATTATGTTGTTATTAAAGATGGACAATTAGTAAATGAGGCATTTAAGACTGAGGCAGAGGCTGAAACTGAAGCTGGTATTTCCGTTGAAACATCAACCGAAAGTGGCTTTTTGGCTAAAACGCCTGCACAACAAGGCTAATTCTAAAAAAATTATTATAATAGCACAACCAAATGTTCGTTGTGCTATTATTTTTTTAAATAAATTTAAGTTCGCACAGTAATATTTTTAGTAAACTACTTTAATTTTTTATTTTTTTGTTGTATAATAATAAATAATACTTATAAGGGGGAGTATGTATGGAAAAGTTTGGCAATAAAAAAGGCATTACGCTTTTAGAACTTTCCGTTGTAATGTTTATAATGGCAATACTCTCCGCATTAATCGTTGGAATTTCTATTTCTATGTCTAATAGAGTTAAAAACAACAACGATAAACTCGCCCTAACTAATGAAATTACCTTAACGAAAAACACCCTTAAAAGTTGGGTTGACGAGTTTAGCGCTACTAATGGAGTTTCTTTTTCTCTTTCTAACGAAAAGGATAAAATAATTGCAAAAATATCGGAAAACGAATATAGCATTTCCCTTAATTCAACGGGCGTTTTAACGGCAGAAAAAGAGGGGGATAATGTGGCTCTAAACTTATATAAAATATATAATTTATCTTTCGATATCGAAACTTTAAACGAGGATCAACTATTCTTCTGCACGCTTTCATATAAAGAAAACGAAAAGGACGGCGTTTTCGTGTTTTCCTATAACCCAAAAGTTGGTGACGTGGTTGTGGTAGGGGGAGTTGCTTAATGAAAAGACTAAGTAATTTTTCCAAAAGAAAAAAGGGTGTATCTTTAATAGAAACGGTTATTGCGCTTGCAGTTATATCCATAGTGTCCGTTATGGCTGTTAACGTTTCGCTTTTTTCCATAAGATCAGAGCAGAAAAATTTTAGAGATTTTATCATCACCGAAAAAATAGAAACAACTATAAATTGCTTTGAGTTTTCGTCAAATGAAGACGAACTTTTATCCCTTCTCGATAAACACGGCGTTTTGCTTGAAGAAGAGGGATATAAAATAGAGTTAAATTATAATGATAATTTCACTAAAATAAATATTTGCGCTTTAGATTACAAGGGAAAACAAATCTATCAAGTTGATTTCGCCAAAAGAGGTGCGCTATGAAAAGGCTACTTAAAAGCAACAAAAAACGTGGCGTGGTTATAGAATCTGCATTATTTATTTTACTTGTGGTAGTTATGATGGGCACGCTTTTGCTATCCGTTTCCACAATAACGAGTAAAAATCAAAACTCTCGCTTTGCCTCTCTTACCGAAAAAATCGTGATAGATAAAGTTGCAGAAGACTATTTGTCAAACTATATAAATAACACGCTTTCAACTTGGGAGAGCCAAAATCAAAATTATCTTGCAGATACCGAGTTAAAGGAAAATAATACTCTTAACCTTAATCTTTACGAGGCAAAGGGGCATGAAAAAGGGAAATTACTGCTCTCTGCAGAGGTTATTATTAATTCTAATCAATACGTCGTTATAAAATGGGAGTATTAGATGAGTAAACTAAACGAAATTCTAAATAACGCAAAAAATTCAATATCTAAAGTGTTGCCGTTAAATATTTCTTCGGTAATTTCTATCGATAACGTTACTAACACCGTTAGTCTTTATTACAAGGAAAATGATGGAAAGGGTAAATACGTTAGGGTTGTGGAATCTTTTAACCACTCTTTTACAGAGGAAAACTTTTCTTCTTCCCTTTCCTCTTTATTAAAAATTCATTTCAATAAAAAAGCCTTTGGTAAAACGGCGATTATTCTTCCCGATAATCTCTTCTTTACCGATACTATTAAACTTCCCGTTATCAATAAAAAGGCAATGAATTCTTCATTAGGCTTTGCTTTTAACACTTTATACACTAACTATAAAGAGTTAAAATATTTAACCTATCCTCTTTATAAAGACAAGAAAAACGCTATCTATAACGTCGTTGGTATTAGAAAGGAAATTTTAGATAAGGTAACGAGCGCCATCTCCTCAGTTGGAATTGACGTTGCGGGTATTACTTTTGCCTCAAATTCCTCAGTTGATAGGGCAATATCTTTTAACCCTAAAATGAGAAATGCCGATTGCGTTTTGCTTGACGTTAAGGAGAGTTTTACAAGAATATCTTTAGTTGTAGACGGTAAGGCTGTTGCTTACTATCAATTGCCTTTTGGCTATTCTTATTTTTCAAACAAGGAAATTTATAGAGAAGAATTACTTTTCGATCATTCAGCCTCTGAACTTTTAGTGCTTAATGCAAAGGAAAAGGCTAAAAATAAAAAACTCACAACCTACGATAGCACGGAAGACGCTCTCGCAATGGAAAAATTTCTAAAATCGGTAACGACGGAAGAAGAAAGGGGCGAGATAAGTGACGAAAACGAAGATTTAACCGAGGAAAAATCCGATATAGATAGTGAGGCTACCATGGATGAGGAAACTGTTACAGTAGAAAATTCTCTTCGTGGTAAGGCGGCAACAAAATTGTTAAAAAAATTGCCTAAATATATGATTCGCCCAACACCCGAAAGTGAAGAAGGCTTTATTTATGAAAATTTCCGTCACGTAGAAAAATGGGTGCTTGAAGTTATAAGAAATAGCCAAGATATTTTCGTTACCGGCTTACCTAAAACAATTTACGTTAACATGCCCGACGAGTTTTCTTCAATCTTTGAAACTATTAAAAAAGAGGACGAGGGAAACGTTGCTTTCGTTAATCTAAACGTTTCTGAAACCGAAAAAGAACAAAAGCAAGCGTTAGAACTCTACGGTGGTTTATATATCACTAAACTCAATAAATTTAACGTGTTCTAAGGAGTTGCTATGCCTTTTGAAATTCTTGTATCTATCTACGTGTTAGCAGGCGTTTTGGGGCTTTGCGTTGGTAGTTTTCTAAACGTGGTAATTTATCGTTTACCTAATGAAATGAGCCTTTCTAAACCATCTTCGCACTGCACTTCTTGTGGATATAGCCTTAAATGGTACGACAATATTCCCGTTTTATCATATTTGATGCTCGGTGGAAAATGTAGAAAATGTAAGGAAAAAATTTCTCCACGATATATGTTCGTTGAGTTACTTAACGCCATTTTGTGGCTTGCTTGCGCTTTCTTGTTTGCTGAAAATAACATTTATTACGCAATAATTTCGGCAATATTATGTTCCGTTTTAATCTGCGTGTTTTTTATCGACTTAAAACACCTTATTATATTTGATAGATTTCATATCATAATTTTATGCCTTGGAATAGTGGCAATCTTTTTTGATACGTTTACCGTTTGGTACGATCACCTTATCGGAATGCTTGCAGGTGGATTAGTTTTTTTACTTTTATATTTTGCAACTATTCTCATTTATAAAAAAGAGGGGTTAGGCTTTGGCGACGTTAAACTTGCATTTGTAGTTGGGCTATTCCTCGGCTGGCAAAAATTTCTTTTAGCTATAATTATTGCAACCTTTCTTGCAAGCGTGATACTTCTAATTGTAAAGGCGGTAAAAAAGAAAGAAAAGGGAGCAGAATATCCCTTTGGACCTTTTATTTCCGTGGGCGTTATAACTGCACTTTTAGCGGGGAATTATATAATTAACTGGTATTTATCTTTATTTTTAATATAATCTTTGGGAGATTACTCATAACACTATGCGTAAATTCAAGTATGTAGCGGTAAACCTACAAAAACAAAAAATTAGAGGCACGTTTATTGCCAAGGACGAAAAGGATCTTGCAGAGCAATTAGCAAAGCAAAGCCTTTACGTACTTTCTTGCTCTTCATATTCTGGTGGAACGCCGTCAACCTTTTTTAGTGCGGGAACGAGCAGGGTTAAAATTTCCGAACTTTCTAATTTTTGTAGACAGTTTTCTATAATGCTCAACACCGCAATTCCAATTTTATCTTGTTTAGATATACTAAAAAATCAATCATTTACTGCGCACTTTAAAAACGTTTTGCAAGTTGTATACGACGACGTTAAGGGTGGCGTAGTTCTATCTGAGGCTATAAAAAAACATAAAAAAGTTTTCCCAGACTTTTTTAGAAGTATGATATTCGTTGGCGAACAGAGTGGAAAACTCGATTTAGTTTTTAATTCTCTTGCCGACTACTATGAAAGAGATCAAGAACTTAAAGTAAAAGTTAAAAGTGCAACCTCTTATCCTGCAATGCTTGCCGTTATGTGCGTGGCAGTTTTAATACTAATGTTTGCAATGGTTATACCGTCTTTTAGAAATTCTATGTCAGTCTTAGACGTTGAGGCAACGGGTATAACCAAATCCGTTTATAATATTTCCGATTTCTTTTCTGAACACTGGTCAACGGTTGTGCTTATATTATTTGCTATTATCGCAATCATAGTTATAATTCTTTGCACGGAAGGTGGAAAATTTGCTTTAGATTGGCTTAAACTTCATATTCCTTTTATTAGGAAAGTGGAAACTAATATAATTACCGCAAGATTTGCCCGTGGTTTTGGGCTTTTACTATCAAGTGGTATGAACTTAAACGAGGCTATGGAAACGGTTGAGGTTGTTCTTGGAAATAGGTATATAAGAAAAAAATTCCATCAGGCGGCGGAAAGCGTTAGGCACGGCACGTCGCTTGCAGTTGCCTTTGAAACGTATAAAATTTTTCCTAAAATAATGCTACAAATGATTGAAATAGGCGAAAAATCTGCTTCCCTTGACGAAGTGTTAACTCGTTCTTGCTCATTTTTTGATACGCAAGTGGAAACTTCGTTAAATTCGGTGGTTTCAAAACTTCAACCTGCAATGCTTATTATAATGGGTACAATTATAGGAACTATGTTTATTGCCGTATATTCGCCCATGCTATCCATTATGGGAACGCTGTAAACTAAGGAGAGCGCATGAACTTAAATCGTGAACAAATTAAATATTACGTTTATAAAAAATTATTGCCTAAAAAATTGACGGAGGACATTATTGCCGATTGCGAAAAACACGGCGTTTCGGTGCGTAACTACCTTTTAGCAAAGGAGATTACGACTGAGGCATCGGAACTTCCCGCCTTAGGCGACTATCTAAACTTACCGTCAGTAGAACTCGATATGCTCGATATAGACAAAGAACTTTTCGATAAAGTTTCCTTTGCCTTTATGAAAAAGCATAAAATAATTCCCGTGCGTTACGATAAAAACGGAACGCTACTCGTGGCAACTGGTAAACCACTCGATGCAAGGGCGTTATCGGCTCTCGCCACGCATTTTAATTGTAAATATGATTTTGTTCTCGTTCCACCAACGCAAATTGATAGATACGTTGATTCCGTTTCAGCATCAATAACAACCTCCTTGGTTTTATCTGACCTTAACGCTGAAAGAACGGATCAACAGATTGAACAACTTATTGCTGGAAACGAACAACAAGCGGTGTCGAAAGAGGACGACGTAATTAATAATCCCGCAGTTAGACTTGTTGATTCTATTATAAAAGAGGCTATTCCATATAGAGCAAGTGATATTCACATAGAACCTTTTGAGAAAAAAGTTAAGGTTAGATATAGAATAGATGGTGACTTGCAAAATCGTGCAGAGTTTCCTATTGAGGCTTACTCTGCTATCTCTGCCCGCATTAAAATTTTATCGGGACTTAATATTGCAGAAAAAAGACTTCCTCAAGACGGTAGAATAAACCTTATTATCGGTGGAAAGGAGTACGACTTCCGTGTTTCTTCCTTGCCAACGGTTTTTGGGGAAAAGTTCGTTATAAGAATTTTAGATAAAAGCACTTTCCATTTTACGAGGGCAGACCTTGGTTTTACTGAGGAAGAAAACAAAGTCGTTGACAAAATGCTTGCACGTCCTCACGGAATAATTCTTCTAACAGGGCCTACTGGTTGTGGTAAATCTACAACGCTTTACTCTTTCTTAAAAGAGGTAAATAAGTCTGACGTTAATATCGTCACCGTAGAAGACCCCGTAGAGTACACAATGCACGATGTAAACCAAACGCAAGTTAACGCCAAGGCGGAAATGACCTTTGCCGCCGCCCTTCGTTCCATACTCCGTCAAGACCCTGATATAATAATGATAGGTGAGATTCGTGACGAGGAAACTGCTGAAATAGCCGTTAGAGCGGCAATAACCGGGCATATCGTTTTTTCCACTCTGCACACTAACGACGCCCCGGGCGCAATTCTCCGTCTTGTAGATATGGGTGTAGAGGACTATTTGGTTGGTGACGCTTTGGTTGGAGTTATTGCTCAGAGATTAGTTAAAAAACTTTGTCCCGCTTGTAAAAAGAAAGGCAAGGCAACAGCTAAGGAAATGGAAATTTTAGGCGTTGAAGAACCCGTTTCCGTTTGGCGTCCTCACGGTTGTCAATTCTGTAATAACACCGGTTATAAGGGTAGAACGGCCGTTCACGAGGTAATGTATATAAACGACAAGATGAGGGCTGTATTGCTTAAAGAAAAGAACTTGGAAGAATTAAGAAAGAAAGCAGTAGAAAACGGTATGACGCCGTTATATGAAACGTGTAAGAAATTAGTTCTTAACGGAACTACGAGTATTCAAGAGTTGATGACTCTTAATATTCAATAAAATTTAAGTAAATATTTTAATTATGGCACAAAACGATTAACATAACGTTTTTATGCTAAAAAGGAGAAAAAGATGGAAAAACTACAAAGAAAATATGGTCTTGTAACCGCAATATGTATGGTGGTTGGTACGGTTATCGGTTCTGGGGTATTTTTCAAAGCACAGAACGTGCTTATCGCAACTGGTGGAAATATGCCTTTAGGTATAGCCGCGTGGGTAATTACGGGTTTAATTATGATAATCTGTTCTGCTCAATTTTCGGTAATGGCAACCAAGTATGAAAAAGTAAGTGGGGTCGTTGATTACGCAGAGGCAACGTGTGGTAAAACATTTGCCTATTATCTTGCGTGGTTTATGGTTAACGTTTATTATCCGGGGATGACATCCGTTTTGGCTTGGGTGTCTGCAAGATATTTCGGTGTGCTTTTTGGCTGGAGTATGGTTAGTGCAGAAGTGTTGTGCCTTGCAGGATTTTTCCTTATCGCTAACTTCACGATGAACGCACTTTCTCCTAAACTCTCTGGTAAATTCCAGATAAGTGCAACGGTAATTAAACTTATACCTATAATACTTATGGCAATTATTGGAAGTATTGTCGGGCTTATTAACGGCACTCTTGAATATAATTTCACTAACGTTGTTACCGAGGCTGTGGGAGGTATAGGCGGTGGTTTGTTTGCAGCTGTTGTTGCAACGGTGTTTGCCTACGAGGGTTGGATAGTTGCCACCTCTATTAACGCAGAACTTAAAGAACCAAAGAAAAATCTCCCATTAGCGTTAATTATCGGTTCGTTTATAGTCGTTGTGGCGTACGTTCTTTACTACATAGGAGTTGCTGGTGGGGCAAAGAGTGACGTTTTAATGGTGGAAGAGGCAACCGTTGCTTTTTCCAACGTTTTCGGCTCGATTGGTGGTGTGATACTAAACGTATGTATTGTTATTTCCTGTCTTGGAACGCTAAATGGACTTATGGTGGGTGCTACTCGTGGTATGTACGCTATTGCTGCAAGAAAGGAAGGCCCAGCACCAAAAATGTTTTCTCAAATAGATAAGGAAACCAATATGACAACTAATTCATCCGTTTGGGGATTATTTGTTTGTGGTTTGTGGCTATTATATTTTTACGGTGCTAATATTCAGCAAATTGCCGGAAACCCCGGTTGGTTTGGTTTGTTTAATTTTGACTCGTCAGAACTTCCCATCGTAACCATTTATGCAATGTATGTTCCTATGTTCATTGCTTGGATGATAAAGGAAAAAGAAATGGGAACTTTTAAGAGATTTGTTCTTCCCATAATATCAATCGTTGCTTGCTTATTTATGGTGTTTGCAGCCGTTTGGGCGCACGGTGTTACTCCTTTATTGAATTCTATAAAAGCAGGCAAGGGTTTCCAATTTCCAGTACTCTTTTACCTCATAATATTTGCAGTTATTATGCTTGCTGCCTTTTTCTTTTCTAATTCTTTCAAGAAAATGGTTAACAAGAGTAAAGATAAAAAAACTGACGAAATTATCGAAGAAAAATAATCAAGGTAGATAATGAAGAAAGAAAAGCGAAATAAAAACGAGTGGACTACCGTTATAACGGCAAAGAAAAAACCGTTTGATTTAAGCGTTAGGGAAGTGTTTGGTTATAAAGACCTAATTTTTCTAAACGTAGAGCGTATTTTTAAGATAAAATATAAGCAAACCATATTAGGACCGTTATGGTTTATTTTCCAACCGCTTTTACTTACTCTCGTTCACTCTTTCGTGTTTGGAAACCTTGCTGGGTTTGCACCGGGAATCGTGCCTACCTTTTTGTTCTATATGGTGGCAAACGTTTTATGGTTATTTTTTTCTTCCAGTTTATCGCAAACTTCTTCAACCTTTTTAACGCACGCAAGATTATTTGGTAAGGTGTATTTTCCAAGACTAACAATACCTATTTCTACGGTAATTAGTACTGCTATAAATTTTGCCATTGAATTTTCGGTGTTCTTGGTTGTAATGTTTATATATTATCTTTTGGGTGCTAATTTTTCTATAAATTGGGTTGCCTTTTTAACCCCTCTATTTATCTTGCAATTAGGCTTGCTTGCAATGGGACTTGGAATTATAATCTCTTCAATAACCGTTAAATATAGAGATTTACAAGTTTTGGTTGGGTTCGGTTTGCAACTTTGGATGTTCGTAAGTCCGGTAGTTTACGGTGTTTCTTCTATTTCCAATCAAGAAATAGTTAAAGCCATAATGTGTAATCCCGTTTCAGCCTCGTTAGAATTAATGCGCTACGGTTGGCTTGGCGTTGGTTCTGCTCCTTGGGAATATTGGATTCTCTCTTGGATTATAACGGTAATTGTTCTTTTAATAGGAATAGCCTCTTTTAATAGGGCGGAAAAGAACTTTATGGATACCGTTTAGGAGGGGATTATGGAAAATAGAGAAATTGTTATCAAAGTAGATAAGATAAAGAAAAATTATAGGTTGGGAGTTATAAGTAGCGGGACTCTTCGCCGTGACTTGCAAAGTTTTTGGGCAAGGCTTAGAAAAAAAGAAGATCCTAATTCTAAAATCGGTAAAAACGTAAAAGATAAAAACAAAATTTTCACTGCACTTGGCGGTATTGATTTAACCGTTTATAAAGGCGAAAGATTAGGGATTATAGGTCACAACGGTGCAGGCAAAAGTACGCTATTAAAACTTCTTACGAGAATAACCTCTCCAACGGAGGGCGAAATTCGCATTAAGGGCAGAGTTTCAAGTTTGCTTGAAGTTGGCACGGGATTTAGTGGTGAACTAACGGGTAGGGAAAATATTTTCTTAAACGGCTCAATCCTTGGAATGAAACGTTCGGAAATAAAAGAAAAAATCGAAAAGATTATAGAATTTTCCGAGTGTAGAGAATTTATAGATACCCCACTAAAAAGGTATTCAACGGGTATGTTTGTAAAACTTGCCTTTGCAATAGCCGTGCATTTAGATTCGGAAATTGTATTAATGGACGAAGTTCTTGCCGTAGGCGATATAGATTTTCAAAAGAAATGCCTTGAAAAAATGCGAGAAATTTCTTCTGAAGAGGGTAGAACGGTTATATACGTTTCTCATAATATGGAAACGATAAAAAATCTGTGTGATAGATGTGTCGTTTTAGAAAAGGGAAAAAAGATTTTTGACGGTGGTGTGGAAGAGGGAATAAGCGTATACTCCAAAAGTTCCCAAACTACCCTAAAAATGGAATAATTGCCACAATTTATCATATAATAATAGGAAAAAAATATTGACTTTACCGTGCAATTCGGTTATAATAATTAAAAAACAATAGAAGAGGTCTAAAAAGTCAAGAAAAACGCTTGACTAATTGACCTTGGTGTTATAAAATAATATAGGTAATAAAGCGTCAAAATGCGTTCAGTTTGCATTTTTTTAAGAAAAGAAGGTGATTTTTCTTGAAAAAAGGTAGGTGAAACGCACTTACGTTTTATATAAAATAAGGAAAAAACAAAAATAGTTATAAAGGAGAAAAACTATGACAAAGACAATGAAAAGAGTCTTAACGATTGTTTTAGTAGGCCTTTTAGCCATCTCTGCAAGTGTTTTAGGAACTTTCAGTGTTTCTAAGGCAGATGCAAAGTCTGAGGCTATTAGCGACTTCCAAGCAATTGTTATTCCGTTGCCTGATTCCATTACTAATACCGATCTTGAATCTGTAGAATTATTGGAAAAACTTAGTAATGCAAGAGCAGATTATTTGTTCTTAAAAGGTATTGGCGCAGAAAACGACATTGATCCAACTGCAAAAGCAAAATGGGAAAGTTTACAAAACAAAGTTGGTACCGTAATCTCTCTCTATTCAGAAATGTTGAGCTTTAAGGCTTACGTTCCAGAATTAAACACTAATTATGTAAAGATTTCTATTTCAAGAGAAGGTGAAATCAACAAACTTAAACTTATCTATGATGCTGTTCCAGGACAATATTCTCTCGAAGTTAGAAAAACTATCGATAAGAAAATTGCATTCGACTATAGCGAAGATGTAAACAGTGATTACGTTGCAAACGAATGTGAAACCGGTTACTTTGATAGATTACTTAAGCTTATCGAAGAAGCTAAGGCTAACATCATAGATGCTAAGGCTAAAATCGATGCTATTTGGGAAGAAGTTAAGGCAAGCGAAAAGCCCGCTACTTCTGAAAACCTCGGTATTGATAAGTTAGGCGCTTTAACCGCTGCTAAAGAAGCTATTGATAAGGTTGTTGTAGACGATTGGAGTCAAATTACCAATAAAGATAATGTAAATGGTGTTGATGGCTATACATACGAAACTGCTGAAAAAATTATCAACGGACATATCCAAACTGCAAGCCAACTCGCAGATTCAATTAAGACGCTTGCTTCACAACTTAAATATACTACACCACCTTACGATCTTCCTACCGATGGTCTTTGCTATACCAGCGTTGATGTGATTAAAGGATTTAACGATAACAAGTTCACCAAAATTGGCGCAACTGAATTAGACGGATATCAACAATACTTCAAAACTACTCACGCGGATGCATACGCATTACTTGAGGAAATGCTTGCTCACTGTGCTAAAGTAGAAGAAGATATCAAAAATGCAAACGCATTGATCGAAGCAATTGAAGGCGTAAAATACGTTCCCGTTGAATGGAAAAAGGCTATTGACGCTGCTCAAATTGCAGTTGATGCTCTTGATGCCGACGTTAAAAATGAAACATACGTTAAAATTTCAGTTCTTGAAGCAGCAAAAGCTGATTATCAAGCAATGTTAGACGCTATTGCTAACGTAGTTACTATTATTGGTGCTATTCCAAGTGACATCACCTTAAATGCTCCTTGCAAGGCTGCTATTGATGCTGCTCGTACTGCATACGATGCGCTTAGTGATGAGTACAAGGCAAATTTCCCTGCAGATGAACTTGCTAAACTTGAAGCTGCTGAAAAGGCATATGCTGAACGTAAGGCAATAGTTGATACTTGGATTGAAAACGTTGTTGCTTTCTATAAAGATCTTGAAGGTGCAACCGATGCAGACAAAATTCAAAACATCTGGGCTGCAGACCTTGATAAGATTGCGCAACTTGAAGGTGAATATGCTGGTTTTGAAGACGATAAAAAAGCATACGTAGACAATGAGGGAGCAACGGCAGAACTTGCAGAGATTAAGAACATTGCTTCTGTTATAAACATTAATATAACTCAAGGTTTAATTGATGCTCTTGCTACCACCACTCCTGATGAAATTGTTGAAAAATTGTTATATGCAAAAGACAAGTATGACACCTTACATGAAACTCAACAAGAATTAATCGATAATACAGTATTAAATGAAAAGTGGGCTAAATACCAAGCAGTTTCTTACTTTGATAAGGCAGTTGCTGCTATCAAAGCAAACGTAGATGCTGGTTCATATTTTGAACAAGACGCTGCTTTAATGAACACTTTATTCGTACTTTACAACGTTCTTGACGAAGAAGGCAGAGCAATGGTTAAGTCTTATGCAGACCTCCTTGCTATCGAAGTTGTTCTTAGCGATGCTGAACTTATCGACGTTTACGAATACAGCAAAGAACTTGCACAAAAGATTGAAGCTCTCACTGCAAGCGTTAACGACGCAAAGGATGACCTCCAAGCACAAATTAACGACCTCAGTGCTGCTCTCGAAAAAGCAAATAGCACTGCTACCATCGCTATGGTAATTGCTATTATTGCTACCGTTGCTGCAATCGTAGGTATCGTTCTCGTGTTCACTAAAAAGAACTAATAAAGTTTTCTTCTAAAAATATAACATAAAAACTCTCCGATATTTCGGAGAGTTTTTTTCTTGTTAAAATTTATTTTATTGAAGTAAATTCAGCTTTTTTTACGTACTCTATAAACGTTTTAAGGCTTTTTGATACCCATTTGTTTTTATGGTAAATTAGTTGTTTACATATATCGATATTAAAATCACACACGTCAAGATAACATAATTCTCCTGACTCAACTTTTGTTTTAGTAACAAAGTCTGGCAAAAAAGATATCATTTCACTTTTTGATAGGATAGAAGTGATAATGTCCGTTCTTCCAATCTCTAAAACGGGCGTTATCTCTAACGACCTTTTTGCTAACTCCTTGTCAAAAACACGCCTATATCCTTGTTCTTTTTCCGTTAAAAGAAAAGGTTCGTTAATTATATCTTTAATAGACAAATTTCTTATATTAGCATATTTTGAACGAGAGTTGGTTACAAAGTGTGTTGATAGTTTTTGTTCTTTTGCTATTATATAATCCTTTTTATATGCGTGATTATCAAGTGTGATAATAACGTCTGCCTCATTTCTGTCAATCATTGCAAACATGTCCGAAGTGTCTGCAGGGGTGAACTTTAAGGAAATATTTGGATATTTACTGTGAAAGTCAATATAGTTGCTGTTTATCATATCTTCACAGATCGAGTCGGGGGTGACCACGTGAATATGTCCGTTTAATTCCTTTTCGTTATCAATGTTTTCCTTAAATTCTTCTGTCAACGTTTGAACTTGATGGGCATAAGCAACCAAATCTTTTCCACGTTCAGTTAAGGTGATAGTATGGTTTATTCTCTCAAATAATAGGCATCCAAGTTCTTCTTCAAGTTGCTTAATTTGAAAAGACACCGTAGATTGTGAATATCCTAATTGTTCGGCTGCTTTTGTAAAACTTCCAAACTCCACAACTTGTATGAAAGTATTTAGGTTTCTTAACTCCATTAAACGTTCTCCAGGTATCGAAAATTTCGATAGTAATTATTAAAACTATTCGTTTGACTAATATTACTGTACATTATATAATATAATTCGACAAAAAGCAAGGGTTGGAGGATAATATAATGCCCGAAATTAAATTTTATAATCGCACTCCCGTTCCTATGGAAATGCATAAAGTAAAAATCGTTCAAAAATTGGAGTTGTTGCCCGCTGAAGATCGTTTGAAAAAACTTGAAGAGGCTGGTTTTAACACCTTCTTGCTCCATAACGGAGATATATTCATGGATATGCTTACCGACTCAGGAGTTAACGCCATGAGTGACAATATGCAATCTGCAATGTTAAGAGCAGACGATGCGTATGCTGGTAGTGAAACTTTTTATAGAATGAGGGATAAGTTAGAAGAAATTTTTGGCATCAAATATCTTCTTCCCACTCACCAAGGTCGTGCTTGTGAACATATTATAGCGCAACACTTTGTTAAAAAGGGTAGTTGCGTAATAATGAACTATCACTTTACCACTTCTAAGGCACACGTAACCCGTCTTGGTGGAAGAGTAGAGGAGTTAGTAAAGGACGAGGGACTTATTGTAAAGAGTAATCTTCCTTTCAAAGGCAATATAGATTTAGATAAAATGAAAGCATGTATTGAAAAGGAAGGCGCAGAAAACATTGCCTACGTTAGACTTGAGGCAGGCACTAACCTTATCGGTGGACAACCTATTTCATATCAAAATATGAAAGAGGCAACAGACCTTGCAAAATCCAAGGGAATTACTACCGTTCTTGATGCATCATTATTACAAGACAACTTGTATTTCATTAAAATGAGAGAAGAGTCTATGAAAGATAAATCTATCCGTGAAATTACGAGAATGATTGCCGATTTGTTTGACGTGATTTATTTCTCTGCTCGTAAATTTGGTTTCGGTAGAGGTGGCGGAATTCTTGTGCGTGATGAAAAGTTGTTCCACGAAATGGAAGACTATATTACTATGTTTGAGGGTTTCTTAACTTACGGTGGTATGTCGGTTAAGGAAATGGAAGCTCTCATTATCGGCTTTGAAGAAACAATGGATTTAGATATAATCTCTCAAGGTCCACAATTTATCAATCACTGTGTAAAAGAACTTGATAAATTGGGCGTTCCAATGGTAACCCCCGGTGGTGGACTTGGCGCTCATATCGACGCAAGACAGGTTGTTAGCCATATTCCTTCAGAGCAATATCCCGCAGGTTCATTAGTTGCTGCACTTTACCTTTGTGGTGGTATTCGTGGTATGGAGCGTGGTACTCTTTCCGAAGAGAGAAATGCAGACGGTAGTGAACATATCGCATCAGTTGAAATGGTTAGACTTGCTTTCCCAAGAAGAGTTTTCACTTTATCTCAAACGGAATACGTTATAGACCGTGTAAAATGGTTATATGACCATAGAGAATTAGTTGGTGGTTTACGTTTTGTTCACGAGCCTAAAACTCTCAGATTCTTTACCGGTAGGTTAGAGCCCGTTTCAGATTGGCCTAAGAAGCTCATCGAAGCGTATATCAAAGATTTCGGCCAAGATCAATAAAATAAAAAACAAAAAAAGATAGGTATAACCTATCTTTTTCTAATATTATTTA
>JAZSDD010000062.1:0-7880 GCA_045530945.1 Christensenellaceae bacterium | reverse complement strand
AAATTAGAGGATAATATCCATCCTTTTTCCTTGACAAAAAAATTAGTAAATTTTATAATAAATTTAATAATATTCTAAAGGAGAAAAAGCGTTACATGTGGGATGTTTTCGTTCAAGGATTAGGCTTTATCGGCATACTTTTTATGACCATTTCTGTACAATTTAACACCCACGCAAAGATAATGCTTTTTAAAACGATTGGAACTTTTATGTTCGTATTGCAATACTTCTTTTTAGGGGCGTATACCGGTATGGTTTTAGACTTTATCGGAATTATTAGAAACTTTATTTTTGCAGAAAACGTAAAAAAAGGTAAAGAAAATAAACCTTGGATAATAGGTTTTACCATCTTTACCATTTTAGTTGGAATAATAACGATAATTTTTACATGGACGAGTTTAGTGAAAAAAATGTCAAATAAAACTGATAGTTACACCGTTATGGTTATTCTTGCAGTTACTATGAGTATTTTTTCTATAATTGCAAAAACCCTCACCACAATCGGCTACGGGCTTAAAGATGCACATAAATTAAGATGCTTAAATTTCCCTTCTTCCGCCCTTTGGTTAGTATATAATTCCGTGTATTTTTCCTTTTCTGGAGTAATTAACGAAATATTCGTTATGAGCTCCATAATCGTTGCGGAAATTAGATTTAAGAAAAACAAAACTATTCCACCAAAAGAAAATGAAATAAGTAATGAAAACCAAGATAATTTAATGTAATTTTTTATATAGAAAGCCTCCTCAAACAAAATCGTTTGGGGAGGCTTTTTTATCATATTATAGTTTATTTCTTTGAATTTTACCACTCGTTGTTTTAGGCAATTCATCTCTAAACACAACTATTCTTGGATACTTGTAAGGAGCAGTTCTTTCCTTAACGTATTTTTGAATATCTTTTTTGAGTTCTTCCGTTGCGTTAGTTCCTTTAACTAAAACGATACTTGCTTTAACAACTTGTCCACGAACCTCGTCTGGCGCAGCAGAAACACCACACTCTAAAACGTATGGAAGTTCCATAATAACGCTTTCAATTTCAAAAGGTCCAATTCTATAACCTGAAGATTTAATAACGTCGTCAACACGACCAACGTACCAATAATATCCGTCCTCGTCCATCCAAGCAGTGTCACCCGTGTGATAGAACCCGTCGTGCCAAACTTCCTTAGTTTTTTCCTCGTCGTTATAATATCCCGTAAATAACCCGCAGGGAGCGCCGTTTTTAACGTTAACTACGATTTCGCCAACTTCACCAACGGGTACTGGATTACCATCACTATCAACGATAGAAACGTCGTAAATAGGAGCAGGTTTACCCATAGAACCAATCTTGTGAGGCGCGCCAATCATATTACCTAATATCATAGTGCTTTCCGATTGACCAAATCCCTCGTGAATTTGAAGTCCCGTTAATTTCTCAAACTGACGATAAACTTCGGGGTTAAGAGCCTCACCCGCCGTAGTCATATGCTTAACGGAAGATAAATCGTATTGTGATAAATCTTGCTTAATCATCATTCTAAGCATAGTGGGTGGAGCGCAGAAACTGGTTATCTTATATTTAGCAAACATAGGAAGAATATCCCCTGCATCAAACCTATCAAAGTCGTAAACGAAAATTGCACCTTCTGCAAGCCATTGTCCGTAGAGTTTTCCCCACATAGACTTTGCCCAACCGGTATCGGAAATAGTAAGATGTAATCCGTTAGTATCTACCGAGTGCCAATATTTAGCCGTGTGGAAATGTCCTAATGGATACTTATGGTTATGCATTGCCATTTTTGGATAGCCAGAAGTTCCAGAGGTAAAGAACATTAATAGTGGATCGTTTCCACAAGCACTATCTTCCGTTCTTTCAAAGTGAGTGCTGTACATTTTATATTCTTCATCAAAATTACGCCAACCGTCTTTAACACCGTTAACGATAATTCTTCTTTGCATTTTGCCATACTTAGCCATAGCAAGTTCTGCTTGACGGTATGTTTCACCATCTGCCGTACAAACGATCGTAGTAACACCAGCAGACTTAAATCTATACTCAAAATCGTGTTCTTGAAGTTGGTTAGATGCGAGAATTGCTATTGCACCGAGTTTGTTTAATCCCATCATTATAGGCCAGAACTGATAGTGTCTTTTTAATACTAAAAGCACCTTATCACCCTTTTTTACGCCTATCGATTTAAAATAGTTTGCGCATCTATTAGATTCCTTTTTAATATCGGAAAAAGTAAATCTTCTCTCCGTTTTATCCTTAGAAACGTGTAAAATAGCAAGTTTCTCAGGTTCACGCTCGGCAATAGCGTCAACTATATCAAAAGCAAAATTGAACTTTTCAGTGTTCTTAAACTTAATTTTTATAGGATAGCCGTTTTCATCTTCTTTAACGTCGATATACTTTTTATAAATTCTATCGCCACGGTCTTTTGCAACGGCTTTGATAGTTTTTCCGGTAACGGCAGTTGCTCCTTCAAGGTCAGGGATTGGTTCACCAGATGGGTTTAATACTATTGCATAGAAAACGCAATCTTCTCCACCAACTGCAATCATTCCGTGAGGCGTGCTACTATCGTAATAAATACTGTCGCCCGCATTAAGAACTTCCCTATGCTTTCCAACTTGAACCATAAGTTTTCCCGAAACTACTATGTCGATTTCTTGACCTGCGTGAGTAGTACATTCAATAGGTTTTCTCTCCGCCTCCGGATCGTACACCGTTTTAACGTATAAAGGCTCGGCAATACGATTTTGAAAAGCATATGCCAAGTTATAATAGGTCATACCGTGTGCGTTTGCAATTTCTTGACCTTTACCATTTCTCGTAACGGTGTAAGAAGTAAGTTTAGGTGAAAAACCCTCGATAATATCGGTAACGTTAACTCCAAGAGCGTTTGCACAACGATAGATGAAGGCAAAGTTAAGGTCGCTTTTACCCTCTTCACACAAAACGTATTCTTCCAAAGAAACGTCCGTTTTTTTCGCCATTTCCTCTTGAGTTTTTCCCTCAATTTCGCGAAGTTCACGGATTCTCTCCGCCATTTCCTGAATTTTTAAATCAAGTAACTCCATAATATCTCCTATGGTATAAAAAAACCGCCCCAAAGTATTTACTTTGAGACGGGTAAAATCTGCCCGCGGTACCACTCAAATTGCGAAAAACCGCCACTCTACGGAATCTATCAATTCCTTTGCACTATCGTAGCACGCACGGAAAGGTTCTAATCACCTAATTAGTTACGGCTTTCTTCCTTTCTGCTCCGAAGTTACACGAATTTGCTCCCCTTATCAGTTTACACCTACCACTGACTCTCTAAAAAGGTTACGGCAAAAACGCCTCTTCATCAACGCTTTAATTTATTTTATCATTAAAATATTAAATTGTCAAACGAATAAATTATTTATTTTTAGGTTTTATAACGGAAGTTGATAAAACGGCAATCCATTGGCACAAAAATCCGTACCAAAACCACAAAACTTCGTTCATTTCAGGGTTTTTATCTCTAATGATAGTAGCGCAAATTCTACCACAAACTATACCCGTAAAGGCGTAAAGCGCAACCCCTAATATTGATAAAATGATATATAATGCAACCATATCAAATCTCCTTATTGTTTTTATTATATCTTTTCTTAACCTTTTTGTCAAGTAAGTTTAAATGCTTTTAACCTCATCAAGCCAAAGGGTGGAAATTGCGTCTGACGGCATCTTAAATCCCCCTCTTGGAGAAAGAGAAAAATCAAACACCTTAACCCCGTCAGGCAAGCAAGAACGCTTAAACTGTTGCGAAAAGAATCTTCTTATAAAGGTTTCAAGCCATTTCTTTATTGTTTCGCCACTAAATTCTTCATTAAAAGAATTTAACGCCATATAATATACCTTTTTTGGAGAAATCCCCCTATATATTACGTGATAAAGGAAGAAATCGTGAAGAACGTAAGGGCCAACCAAATCTTCCGTTTTTTGAGAAATTTCTTCGCCGCCAGACGGAATAAGTTCGGGGCTAACTGGAGTTCCTAAAACGTCAAGCAACACTGCTTTTAATTTGGGTTTTGAATTTTCCGCATAAACTTTTACTAAGAATTTAACCAAGGTTTTTGGAACGCCTGCGTTTACTCCATACATACTCATATGGTCGCCGTTATAAGTTGCCCAGCCTAATGCGAGTTCGCTCATATCCCCCGTTCCAACTACTATACCACCCTCCATATTAACAAGATCCATTAAAACCTGCGTACGCTCTCTTGCTTGCGCGTTTTCAAACGCAGCGTCGTATTTGTTCCCTGAATGCCCAATATCTTTTAAGTGCCTTGTAACCGACTTTGAAATATCAATTTTTTTAAGGGTAACACCACAAATTTTTGCAAGTTTAATAGAGTTGTCAAGCGTTCTTGAAGTCGTGCCAAAGCAAGGCATTGTAACGGCAATAATATCTTTAAGACTTCTCCCAAGTTTATTTAGCGTTTTCAAACAAACGAGTAACGCAAGGGTGGAATCAAGCCCACCGGATAGCCCTAACACCAACTTTTTACTGTTTGTGTGAATTACTCTCTTTTTTAGCCCCTCCGATTGAATTTCTAATATAGAGTCCATAACCTCTTTTTCAATATTTCCTTTTGGAATAAATGGATATTTTTCGTAAACTCTATTAGGTAAATCAAAGTTTTCAGCAGAAAATTTAATTTCTTTTAGCGATAAATCATATAAAGCCTCGTTTGCACAGTCTAGGTCAACCTCTGCCGTAATTAAACCTTTATCAAAGGGTTTTCTTTCCGATAAAACTTCTCCATTTTCAGCAATAATCGAGTACCCCGAATAAGCCTCGTCACCAGTTGATTCTCCTTCTCCAGAATTACACAAAAGATAAGGCACGGAAAGCCTTTCCGATTGATTTTTTACCCCACTTAAAATTTTCTCTTTTCCCCAAACAGTATGCGCAAAACTTGAACAATTTACAATTAAATTCGCGCCCCCTTTAACGAGATAAGAAGAGGTTGGAATTGCCAAAAACAATTGGTCGCCAAATTCTACACCAACTCTAAATTTAGCCTCGTTTTTTTCCTTAAATATTAACCTATTTGAAAAGGGCGTTTCCTCACCAAGAAATTCCACCGTTTTATCAATTTCTAAATTGTTGTTCTTTGGAATTATTGCAATAACTCTGCCTTTGTTTATAGCAAAAATACAATTATATCCCTTGCCGTCAAAGGAAAATGGAGCGCCAACGAAAATTAGCGTTTCAACCCCCTCTGAATATCTTTTTATTTTATCAATAGCCTCTTCCACCTTGTTTATCACAACGTTTGAGTATAGTAAATCACCAGCAGTTTTGCCAACTAAACATAGTTCTGGAAAGGCTAAAACTTCCACCCCGTTTTTAATGGCAACACTAATGCCTTCTATAACTTTTTCCGTGTTAAAATCAACGTCGCAAACTTTAATTTCAGGTGTAAAAGCACCAATTTTTACAAAGCCGTTTTTCACAATTTTCTCCATTATTATTAAAATTTAATTTTTTTACAATTCAATAATACACTATTTTTTTAATTTTAGCAACTTTTTTTGCAAAATAAAAAACGGCTTTTTGCCATTTTTCGCAAAAAACCGTATTTTTTATTATTTTTTTAATTATCGTATCCGTTAGGGTTTTTAGCCTGCCAATTCATAGCGTCACGACACATATCGTCTAACGTTTTTTCCGCCTTAAATCCTAAAACTTTATATGCATAAGCAGGGTCTGCATAACACTCGTCAATATCACCAGGTCTACGAGGCATAATTTTATAAGGAATAGGTCTGCCCGTTGCCTTTTCAAAACCCTTAACCATATCAAGCACTGAATAACCTTGCCCAGTTCCGAGGTTAACAATAAGTAAACCGGGGTTTTCTACAAGTTTATTAACTGCAAGAACGTGTCCCTTAGCAAGGTCAACAACGTGAATATAATCTCTAACCCCCGTTCCGTCCGGCGTATCGTAATCGTCACCAAAAACGCCTAAATACTCTCTCTTGCCAACGGCAACTTGAGTAATATATGGACAAAGGTTATTGGGAATACCTTTGGGATCTTCCCCGATAAGTCCCGATTCGTGCGCACCAACGGGATTAAAGTATCTAAGTATTGCAATATTCCACTCACTATCAGCTTTATATAAATCTTTGAGTATATATTCAATAAAGAGTTTAGTGCTACCGTAAGGATTAGAAGTAGATAGTGGGAAATCTTCTCTAATAGGAACAGACTCTGGCTTTCCGTAAACGGTTGCAGAGGAAGAAAACACTAAATTTTTAACGCCGTGATCACGCATTGCAAATGCTAAAACGAGCATGCCCTCGATATTATTTTCGTAATATTCTAATGGTTTAGCGCAAGACTCGCCAACGGCTTTAAGACCTGCAAAATTGATAACTGCGTCAATCTTATTTTCGGTAAATATTTTATCTAAAATTTTTCTATCTCTAATGTCGCCCTCGTAGAATTTTACCGACTTACCCGTGATTTTTTCCACACGTTTTACCGCTTCGAATTTACTGTTCATAAAATTGTCTATACATATAACTTCGTGTCCTGCATTTAATAATTCAACTGTTGTGTGCGAGCCTATATATCCTGCTCCACCAGTAACTAATACTTTCATTATTTTCTCCTTGAATTTTGGATTTTTTTATGTTAAATTACTTTTCATTTTATAGTAATAATATAGCCTACATTCTCTGTTAGAATTGTATAATTTTTTATTTCTGTCACATTTTTTGCCAAATATCTTTTCAAACCTTTTTTCCGAAGTTATCAAATACATTGACCAATTATCAAGAGTGTCAAACGCCTTTCTTAGCCCCTTATAACACTCTTCCGCCTCTTTTTTGTCATACACCCTTTCACCGTACGGTGGATTAGTTACGATAGTGCCGTTTTTGAGGTCCGAACGAAAATCTTTAACGTCTTTAACAGAAAACCTTATCTTATTTCCAACACCTGCTCTTTCCGCGTGCCTTTTTGCAAGAGCGATAGCCTTTTTGTCTATATCTGAAGCAAATATTTCAACATTTCTATCTCTTATTTCTTTATCTTTTGCCTCATTATAGGCGTTTTCATAAGCACGAACGGGAAAACCTTTCCAGAGATTAAAATCAAACTTTCTACCCATTCCCCCAGCAATATTTAAGGCAATTCTTGCTGTTTCAATAGCAATAGTACCAGAGCCACAAAAAGGATCGGCAAATGGTTTTTGATAGTAATAATCACTCGATAAAATCATTGCTGAGGCAAGCGTTTCCTTTATCGGTGCAATACCAACTAAATCACGATATCCTCTCTTATGCAATCCGTCCCCACTCGTGTTTAGCAAAATACAAACGACGTCTTTAAATAATGAAAACTCCACACGATAAAGGTTTCCGCTTTCAGAAAGAGAATTTAGTTTATACTTTTCGCAAAGCCTAACGGCTATTGCCTTTTTTATTATTTTTTGGCAATCTGATATGGAAAAAAGTTGACTTTTTACGCACTTTCCATTAACGGGGATTTTACCGTTAAGATCAACGTAATTTTCCCAAGGAATATTTTTAACCCCATCAAACAATTGATCAAAAGTAGTACAAGAAAACTCTGCAAGTTTTATATAAACTCTGTCTGCCGTGCGCAAATTTAAATTACACCTTGCAACGGCGTCTGCATCCCCCTCAAAAGTTATTGAACCATTAATAGCGGGAGAAGACGGATATCCTAAACGGAGCAGTTCTTTTTTTAGCACGCTTTCAACTCCTGATGCAACCGTTAAAGTTATATTTAGTTTTCCGTTAAAATCCACTTTTGTATGCATTAAACTATTTCCAATATACTTGTTTTATCTTATTATAGACCAACAAAGCAAAATAATCAA
>JAZSDD010000040.1:0-3079 GCA_045530945.1 Christensenellaceae bacterium | reverse complement strand
ATATCACATTTATCGTAAGAAACGCCACTTATTAGTTTTATTAGCTCTTTTAGTCTTATATACTGCCAAGTATTAGGAACATCAAAAGGTATTTCCTCAGTAATATTCTTTACTTCTGAGCCAACCTTCTCATAATAACAGTTATCATCTCCTTTGTAGATATAACTTTCAACGTATTTTTTGCCGAGTTGCGCCTTCTTTTCTGCGCGAATACGTTCTAAAAGAACGCTCGCAGGCTCATCGTTCTCATCCTGTTCAACAAGTTTACCTTGAATAGCAAGCTCAAGGATTTTAGATTTGACATCTGCAATATCCTTTTCTATGAGTTCCTTATTTGTATCTATAAAATCAATCAAAACAAAACTGCTATCAACATTCGAAACTATTTTATTCTGTTCGCTTAAAGGAGGTAAAGGCACAATTAAATTGTGTAGAACGTTTGACGATAACCCTTGAAGCCCAATACCATTACCATTAATTTTATCTATTGCTTTATAATAATTAAAAATGTAATAATAGAAGCGTGTTTCAATATGATAAAAACGTCTTAATTTATGAATATGATTTTGAAGCCTAATATCATAATCAAAACTCCAAATTGCCGCACGTCCAATATCTCCGCCTTCACAAACCAACAAGTCGCCTTTTGTAGCAGAGTATTTTTCAACTTCTGCCTCAGTAAAATACATTTCTTTTAAGGAGTCCAATTCAAATCTATCCCAATATAAATTCGATGTCGTGATATATGTAAGTTTGTTTCCTTGCGTGTTAGATGTTTTTAATGCTTTACCTGTATTATGAGCAAAAATGGTTCCCAATCTACACCAACACCAAGAATCAGGTATCTCAAAAGGAATCTCTTCTTGGATGTTTTTTATCGTTCCATCCGCAAACTTCTCATAATGGCAATTATAAACTTAAATAAATAGCGAAAAAATACATTACGATCGAAGAAAAAGGTGCCAAAATGTCACTTTTTTATTTTTGGTGCCATTTTGGCACTAAATTATAAAATTTTCGAGAAATGGGTAAGATGTTCCTAAACGTGGACATTTGATTGTTGCCATTTTTAGCGAAATTTTGTATAATATATGACATAAATTGTCATATTTACTATGATATAATAAGGGCAGACAATAGAAGGACTAGGAAAAATGAAACAAGGGTATAGAATTATTTCAATTGAAGCGGCGGATATTTATCGGCACGATCAAGAAAACGGCGTTAGCGTTGGGTATATAATGCCCGAAAAGAAAAGCGACGCCTATTTTCGTTTGTTCAAAATCTATTTAGATTACTCGCTAGACCTTATAGAACTTGAAAAGGCGTATAAGCGCATTTGTCGCAAAAAGTTTTCTTTTCAAGATAAGAGTGAAAACGAATATACCCTTGCTGTAATTAACTTAAAGTTTAATTATACGTATAAACCCCAAGAGGGGAAGCCTATAAAAATTAAAGAGTTACGTGAACATTTCTATCAAAACGGTTTTTATTTAGACGGCGTTCACTACGTAAGATACAAGCGCAGTGCAGGCAGTTCGCGTGAGGGTAAATGCCTTTTTATTGACGAGCGCTTATATAAAGCAATGGACAAGTGGAGTAGTTGTGGCTTAAAAGCACAAACAGATCTTGCTTCGTGGGAATCGTATAAAGCTTTATCACTTAGCAGCATCAAAGGAACGGTGGATATACCACTTGACGGAATACTTTTCGTTCCCGATTATAAAAGTACGTTTACGGAAGAAGTTATTTCCGTAGAACTTAAGGATAGCAAACTTGTAGCCGAGCAAAAGCAAACTGAAATTACAAACGATATTTGGGACGGCGAAAGTCTTTTAGACGATAGCGTGTTTGAAAACGGCTATGCGGACAAGCATATGCTACTTCTTAGAAATAAGTTCTTTAAGTCTTGCGCATTTAGAACGAAACTCCAAAAGTGGATAAATGATAAAAATATTACCCTTGGCGACATAAAGAAAAGGGGATTTACGCTTGCAACCGACATAAGCCAAATCATAATGGTAACGACGCCCAACAGTTTGAAGTATCTTAAATTCGCAGGCGGTCTTTCAGAGAAAAATATTCGCAAGTGGATAGAAAGCGTAGATAATACTTTTGGCGTGGTAAAATGGGATAAAGGCACGAGATTTTTTCACGGCGATATGGTGCAAAGCAGTTATCAACTTCTCAATACGTTGGGGTTTGATAAAGCACAAGCGGAAGAATTATTAAAGCCGAGTTTTGATTATATCACACTTGTTCGTAACGACGTGGAATTTATGCGCTATCATTTTAGCGATGCGTATGCAAGAGAAAAGGATGGGGAAGAAAAGAAAACTCCCGACGGGCTTGCGGAACGCGCGGAAGTAATTTTTAGATTGTTGTTTAGTTGTCCGTATTTTAACTGTACAGCATTGTATGCTAATTTCAGGGACGACGTAGTAAGCGGACTTAAAAGTAATTTGCGCCGTGGACATATTCTTCTAAACGGTACGAACGCAACGTTGTTTGGTAACGGTCCGGAACTGTTAAAATACATAGCCGGCGAAAAGATAACAAGTGAGTTAAAGAAAGGACAAATACACTCTAAACGCTTTGTAAATGGTGCAAAGCTTCTTTGCGCGCGCTCACCGCATATCACGATGGGCAATCTTTACTGCATGGAAAATAATCTTGACGGCGATATTTGGAACTACTTTGATTTGGGTAAAAATATCGTGTGCGTAAACGCTATTGGAGAGAATATTCAACAGCGATTAAATGGTTGTGATTACGACTCAGACGCTATGCTCATAACGGACGATAAGCTATTAGTAGAAGCAGCCGAGAAATATAAAAAGCATTTCAAAGTACCCGTTTGTGGTATTCCGTCTATGAGTAAAAACGGTCAAACTCTTGCCGAGCTTGACCACGATACGAGCGAAAATAAAATAGGCGAGATAGTAAACCTTTCGCAAAAGTTAAACAGTATTGTATGGAACGAAATCCATCACGGCGCGCCCGTAGAGAAAATCTTGGGGATTTATAACGACGTTTGTAAACTTGCCGTTTTATCGGGCTTAGAAATAGATAAAGCAAA
>JAZSDD010000010.1:0-7962 GCA_045530945.1 Christensenellaceae bacterium | reverse complement strand
CCATTTTCCTTCTTCAGGAATAGGCGCAGGACCGTGATGTGGTCCTTTACAAACACAGTACATTTTATTTACTTCTGTTGAATACTGCATACTATAAATGCCCTCCAAAATTTTTATCCTAAATTAATTTTTTAAAGTATAACATACTTTTTGCACATTTGTAAAACTTTTTTTAATCGTTTTTATACTTTTATAATTTCTTAATCAAATATTCCGGTAGATAAATATCTCTCGCCTGAATCTGGAAAAATAACAACAATTCTCTTCCCTTTATTTTCCTCTCTCTTTGCAAGAGAAACTGCAACTGATAAACTTGCTCCCGAAGATATTCCAACGAGTAGCCCCTCTTTTTTAGCAACTTCTTTCGTGAAAAATATAGCGCTTTCATCAGAAACGGCAACAACCTCGTCTACTAAATCTTTTATATAATTATCGGGAATAAAGTTTGCGCCTATGCCTTGTATTTTGTGTGTACCAGAATATCCCTTGCTGATAAGCGGAGAACTTTTAGGTTCTACTCCAACTATTTTAACGTTTAAATTTTTTTCCTTAAAATATCTTGCCGAGCCAGAAATCGTTCCACCCGTGCCAATCCCTGCAACAAAATAAGAAAATTCCCCGTCTATATCCTTTTCAATCTCCCTTGCAGTGGTATAATAATGAGCATCTAAATTAGATGGATTATCAAACTGAGATAAAATTATAGAATTTTTGGTGTTTTTTTGAATTTCTTTTGCTTTTTCAACTGCACCTTTCATCCCAAGTTTGCCATCGGTTAAAATAACCGTTGCACCGTACGCTTTCATAAGCAACGCCCTTTCTTTGCTTGCACTATCGGGCATAACTATAATTGCCGAGTATCCTTTAACTGCCGAAATCATAGCAATACCTATACCGGTGTTTCCACTCGTAGGCTCGATTATCGTTGCGCCTTTTTTGATTTTACCCTCTTTTTCAGCGTTTTCTATCATAAATAAAGACGCTCTATCTTTTATACTGCCTGCGGGGTTAAAAAACTCCACCTTAGCGTAGATATCTGCTTTAAGGTTATATTCTTTTTTTATATTATCAAGTTTTATAAGTGGGGTATTACCTATCGCCCCTATTACGCTACTAAATTTCTTCATTTTACTTAATAAACTTAACTATTTCCTTTAACGCTCTACTTCTATGTGAAACGGAATTTTTCTCCTCGTCAGAGGCAATTCCCATACTCTTATCTAAATCGTAACTAAAAAATATCGGGTCGTATCCAAAACCGTTTTTTCCCTCTCTTTTATAAAGAATTTCCCCCTCCGTTTCACCCGTAACGGTAAAGTGCGTGTTTTTATCCACGTAATAAACCATACAGCAAATAAATTTTGCCTTTCTATTCTTTTCGCCGTCAAGAACGGATAAAAGTTTGTCGTTATTATGCTCGTCGTCCCCGTCCCCAGCGTATCTTGCGCTATAAACTCCAGGAGCGCCACCTAAAACTTCAACCGATAGTCCACTATCGTCTGCAAGGGCGGGAAGATTTAACTTTTCAGAAACGGTTTTTGCTTTTATGAAAGCGTTTTCATAATAAGTTTCTCCCGTTTCTTCTATCTCAAAATCAAGCCCGAATTCTTTGTATCCTTTAACGGTGTATTGTGGTAGCATTTCGGAAATTTCCTTAATTTTTCCCTTGTTTCCACTTGCTAAAACGATAATTTTCTTATTTTCCATTTTTCACCTTTTTAATTTCATCAGAAAGTTTAATAAACTCTTCGGCAGATAAAACTTCTCCCCTTGCCGTAAGAGAAATATTAGATGATAATAAAACCTTTTCGGCATCTTCTCTACTAATCTTAAAACCGTTCATAAGGTTATTAACGAGCATTTTTCTTCTGTTAGAAAAAGCAATTCTAACCACCTCTCTAACGGCGTTAAGGTCAACCCCGTCCGTCTTTCCTTTATCTATATCGATTTTAACCACTGCCGAGTCAACGTTTGGTGACGGAGTGAATTTTTCTCTGCCAACACGCATAACGATATTTGCACTACCCCTTAAATTAATTGCAACGGTTATTGCGCCGTAATCGGAAGTGCCACTCTTAGAGGCAAAACGTTCTGCCACTTCTTCTTGAACCATAATAACCATTGCTTTGAGGTTTTTGGCTTTTTCTAAAAACTCCATAACTATAGGCGTGGTAATATAATATGGAAGATTTGCAACCATTATATATTCTCCACCGAGTTTTTTTTCAACTTCACCAATTTTTTCCTTCATTACGTCGGAAAAAACTATTTCCACGTTATTAAACTCTTCAAGCGTTTCTGCTAAAACGGGTTTTAGGTTTTTATCAATCTCGTATCCAACTACTCTCTTTGCCTTTTTGCAAAGTTCTCTCGTAAGCGCACCTGCGCCTAAGCCGATTTCGAGAACGGTATCATCCTTACCAACTCCAGCCTTATTTACTATTTCTTGTAAAAGACTTTCATCACTTAAAAAATTTTGCCCAAACGCTTTTTTGAAAGAAAAGCCGTGTTTTCTTAAAATTTGCCTTAAATCTTTTTCCATTTGTTTCCTTAAAAAATAACGGATAAATTAAATATTATCGCTTATAATACTAATGTAAAGAAAACCTCTTTACGTTATCTTTTACCAAAGATATACCATTTTAAGTGAAGTCGGCAAAATTGCCGACTTCTCTTTTTTACTTTAATTTTGTGAATAAACTTTTTGCGTTGCTTAAAACACTTTCAGCAGCAAGCATAATATCCATATTTTTTTGCTTTGCAATAAACTCTAAAATTATAGGAATATTTTTAGGCTCGTTAGTTTTGCCTCTATAAGGCTCTGGCGAAAGATACGGGCTATCCGTTTCCGTTAAAATATCTTGAATAGACAAATAGTCGATTACCTCTAAAACGTTTCTTGCGTTTTTGAAAGTAGCCGTTCCACCAACGCCTATCTTTATGCCGAGTTTAAGCAGTTCTCTTGCTGTTTCTTTAGAGCCGGAAAAACAATGCATTACCCCACCATAAACGAGTTTATCTTTATTTTCTTTTAGCAACTTAATACTATCTTCCGTTGCCTCTCTTGAGTGAAAAGAAATAGGGAGTTTTAACTCTTCTGCAAGTTCAATTTGCTTAATTAAAGCATCCTTTTGAGCAAAAATGTAACTTCTGTCCCAATAATAATCCAGCCCGATTTCACCTATGCAAACGCATTTTTCGTCCATAGCAAGATCTTTAATTTTACATAAATCTCCATCCGTCATTTTATTAACGTCAGACGGATGAATTCCTGCACCAAAATATACGCTTTTGTATTTTTTAGAAAGTGTTTTGCTCTCTTCGGTATCTAAAACGTTACACCCCATAGTAATTACTGCGTTAACGGAATATTTTTCAAACTCGTTAACGACAGCGCCTATATCGGCGTATCTTTTATCAGTTAAATGACAATGAGTGTCGATATACATTAGAATACCTGACTTCCGTCCTCAATATCCTTTTCGGGAGAAAGGAAAGCAATCTTGCCGTCAGCATCCTCTGCGCATATTATCATACCCTCTGACATTATTCCGCAAAGTTTTGCAGGTTTAAGGTTAGTTACCATAGTAAGTTTTTTACCGATTAATTCTTCGGGGGAATAAGCGTTTGCAATACCACTTACAACCGTTCTTTCCTCATCACCAAGTTTAACGGTAAGTTTTAATAGTTTTTTGCTCTTTTCCACCTTTTCGCAAGCGATAACTTTGGCAATTTTTAATTCTATTTTTTCAAAATCTGTAAATTCGATCAAAGGTTTACTCTCCTTTTTAGGTTGTTCTTTTACTTGTTCACTCGCCTTTCTCTCTTCTATCATGGCGTTTACCTTTTTCATCATTTCCATGCCGTCAATTCTATCGAAAAGTTTTTCGGCGTTTTCTGTAACGGTGATGCAACTATCTACTCCAAACTCTTTAAGTTTTGCATACTCTCTTATAGAAACGTTAAAGGCTTTAACGGTTTTTTCAGCGGTGTCTGGAATAAAGCTTGAAAGAATTGACGCGCCAATAATAATGGTCTCTGAAAGATTATATAAAACGGTTGAGAGTCTTTCCTTTTTATTCTCGTCCTTTGCTAAAACCCACGGCGTTGTTTCGTCAATATATTTATTAGCCCTTCTAAATAGCGTAAAAATTTCACTTAATGCATCTGAAACCTTAAACTCTTGCATCTTTGCGCTAACCTTATCGATAAGAGAAACTGCAAGATTTTTAAGTTCTAAATCAAAACTTTCCTCTACGTTGTAATTTTTAACAGTGCCACCAAAATATTTGTTTATCATAGCAACCGTTCTATTTACAAGGTTACCGAAAACGTTAACGAGCTCAGAGTTTACCGTGTCGATAATCATTTGATATGATATAAGTCCGTCGTTATCCTGTGGCATTGCAGAAGTAACGTAATATCTAATAGCGTCCTTTCCAAATAAATCCACAAGGTCGTCTGCATACATAACGTTGCCTTTTGACTTACTCATCTTATCGCCGTCTTGAAGTAGCCAACCGTGTCCGTAAACTTGTTTAGGAAGTGGCACGCCTAACGCCATTAAGAAAATAGGCCAATATATCGTGTGGAATCTAATAATATCTTTACCGATAACGTGAACGTTTGCCGGCCAATACTTATCATATTCTTCACCGTGGTTTCCATCTACGTCGTATTTAATTCCGGTGATATAGTTAGTTAAAGCGTCAAGCCAAACGTAAACAACGTGCTTATTGTCAAAATCAACGGGAATACCCCACTTAAAAGAACTTCTTGAAACGCATAGATCTTGTAGACCTGGTTTAATAAAGTTATTAACCATTTCGTTCTTTCTCGATACCGGAACGATAAAATCGGGATTTTCGTTATAATGCGCAAGAAGTTTATCTGCGTACTTACTCATTCTAAAAAAGTACGCCTCTTCCTCTGCCTTTTTAAGAGGTCTACCACAGTCTGGACACTTACCGTCTTTTATTTGACTATCCGTCCAAAAAGATTCACAGGGAGTGCAATACCAACCCTCGTAAGAGCCTTTATAAATATCTCCTTGTTCATAAAGTTTTTTAAATATTTTTTGAACTTCTCTTTCGTGATACTCGTCGGTAGTTCTAATAAACTTGTCGTAGGAAACACCCATTAAGTCCCAAATTCTTTTAATTTCGCCGGCAACTTCGTCAACGAATTCCTTTGGCGTTTTTCCCGCAGATAAAGCCTTTTCTTCTATTTTTTGACCATGCTCGTCCGTTCCCGTCTGAAAGAGAACGTCGTACCCTTGATATCTTTTAAATCTTGCAAGACAGTCGGTTAAAACGGCCTCGTAAGTATTGCCGATATGTGGCTTACTTGAAGTATACGCAATAGCCGTTGTTATATAAAATTTTTCTCTCATCTTAAACACCTCGCTTTGGAGTTATCAATAGTATATTTTAGCACATTTTTTCTTCATATTCAAGGAGTTTTATACATAAAGTTATGATATGAATATAATTTTCGGTATTTCTATTTGCGTTTGCACGGTGTTTTTAATCTTTTCTTCGCCTGAATCGGTGCTTTCCACTATGCTTGGTGGAGGAGAAAACGCCCTGCAACTCACCTTAAAACTGGTGGTAGTATATTGCGTGTGGCTTGGCGTTTTTAATATTATGGAAAAGACGGGGCTTTCCAATAAGTTTGCAAAACTACTTAAACCGTTAAATAAGTTTTTATTTGGCGAAGTTAGTGAAAAGGCAAACGATTATATGGCGTTGAATATCTCGGCAAACATTTTGGGTGTTAGTGGCGCAACAACTCCTATGGGCATTAAATCCATTTTAGAACTCGATAAGCATAAAAACACCGATTACGCAGTTTCAATGTTTTTCGTTATAAACGCAACGAGCGTTCAACTTATCCCCTCTTCAGTTTTAGCGTTAAGAGCGTCGTTAGGCTCTTTAACCCCCTCTGACATTATCTTGCCAACAGCCCTTGCAACACTTCTATCCTCTATCGTTGGTATCGTGCTTGTTAAAGTTTTTATAAAAAGGTAAAGTTATGCGTTATTTTGTTCCTTTATTAATTTTGGCAGTATTTATTATCGCCTTTATAAAAAAAATCAAGCCGTACGATTCATTTATTGAGGGCGCAAAATCAGCAGTGCCTTTTGCAGTCAATTTGTTTCCCTATCTCGTTTGCATTTTTATTTTGACGGAACTTTTTGAAGTTAGTGGATTAACAAACTTACTATGCAAAGTCCTCTCTCCTATATTTTCCTTTTTGGGAATACCAAAAGAACTAACAAGTTTAGTGCTGATAAAACCCTTTTCTGGAAGTGGAGCGCTTGCAACTTTATCAGAAATATTCAACACCTACGGTGTCGATAGCTATTTAGCAAGGTGCGCTTGCGTTATTTACGGCTCTTCTGAAACGGTTTTTTATATTGCCTCAGTCTATTTTGCAGGCGCAAAAAAAAGAAACTTAACTCTACCTATAATAATTTCCCTATTTGCTGGAATTGTATCTAACGTTTTCGCTTGTTTCATATGTAAAATTATGTAAAAAAACGGACTTAAATTTAAGTCCGTAATAAATTTATATATAAAAAAGCTTTTATCCTAAAAACACGTCTAAGACAAGCATTAGACAAAAACCAAGTAGTAATGAAAAAGTAACTCCTCTTTTATTACCATCCGAATGAGTTTCTGGTATCATTTCATCACTTACAACGTAAAGCATTGTTCCACCGGCAAAAGCCAAAGCAAAAGGCAAAAGAAACTCCATAATTTTAATAGCAAAATACCCCAAAAAAGTACCAACAACTTCTATTAAACCCGTAATGGAGGCTATTAAAAAGGTCCTCTTTTTAGAAACACCAGAATTTATCATAGGAGCAATTATAACTATGCCTTCCGGTATATTTTGAAGTGCAATACCTAATGCAATAAAAATTCCCTCCGTTTGATTTCCAGAACCAAATCCTACGCCCGCAGCAATACCCTCTGGTAGATTATGTATTGCAATTGCAATAACGAATAGCATAACTTTGTTTATGTTTGACGATTTATGTTCTTCAATATCTGCTCCAAAAAGTTTGTGTAAGTGTGGTGTGAATTTATCAATTAAATTAAGACAAAACGCACCAATAAATATGCCAACCACGGTAATTAATAAACCAAATTTACCTCCATATTCTAATGAAGGAAGAATTAGCCCAAAAATGGATGCGGAGAGCATTATTCCGCCAGCAAACGCCAATAATATTTTGGAAAATTGTTGAGAGGAATTCTTAAACAACAACCCTATTAGCGCCCCTATTACGGTTGCACTACCAACGCCAAGCGCAGTTAAAACAACTATAACCATAAAAAACCCTTATTTTTAATAGCCGACCTCAAATTAAGGTCGGCTTATATACTTTATATTACGCTTTTTTACTTTTATCTTCTTCTACAAGTTTAGAAGTAATCTCATCTAATGATAGAACGCCCAAATCCCCCTCTTTTCTTGAACGAACGGAAACCTTGTTTTCTTCCTTTTCCTTATCGCCAACGATAAACATGTATGGGATTTTTTCTAATTGAGCCTCACGGATTTTGTAGCCGAGTTTTTCGTTTCTCGTGTCAGCCTCTGCCCTTAAACCTGCAAGTTTTAATTTTTCCACAATCTCTTTTGCATAATCTGCCGTTCTTTCAGTTAAACTTAAAACTTTAACTTGTACGGGACAAATCCAGAATGGGAAAGCACCTGCATATTTTTCAATTAACATTGCAAGCGTTCTTTCGTAGCAACCAATTGAACTTCTATGAATAACGTAAGGGTATTTTTTCTCACCGTCTTCTGCAATATAGGTCATATTAAAACTCTTTGCTGCGGCAAAATCTAGTTGAATTGTTATTAAAGTATCTTCTTTTCCATAAACGTTTTTCACTTGAACATCAAGTTTCGGTCCATAGAAAGCCGCTTCTCCATCTGCTTCCACGTAAT
>JAZSDD010000061.1:0-4677 GCA_045530945.1 Christensenellaceae bacterium | reverse complement strand
GTCCATCTCCATGATAAAATTAATCCTCCAAAAGTATATATAAAATTTCGTACCCAATAATTATATAATATTAAGAAAATTTAGTCAAGTAATAAAGTGAATAAGTTTTATATGAAATTTAATTAAAACTTTATTTTTTTACTTGACGGAGTGGTGGTAATTTGGTAAAATTATTAACGGAAAAATATGGTGATTAAGCCAATGATTTGAGGTGAATTATGGATAAAGTTATTCCCGTAGTAGTTATTAAGGATATTAACGATACTATACCCACCCTTAAAGCGTTAAAAGAAGGTGGAATTAACTGTGCAGAAATTACTTTTAGAACGGCTTGTGCAGCAGAGGCAATTAGTCTTGGTGTAAAAGAATTTCCCGATATGAATATCGGCGCAGGCACTATTATTAATTTAGCGCAAGCAAAGCAAGCGATAAGTGCAGGTGCAAAGTTTTTAGTTTCTCCTGGTCTTAATTGTGACGTTGCTAAGTATGCAAAGAAAAAGGGTATCGCATACTATCCCGGATGTGTTACACCCACCGAAATTATGTGTGCGTTAGAACTTGGGATTGACGTTGTAAAATTCTTCCCTGCAAACGTGTACGGTGGCTTAAAGGCTTTAAAGGCACTATCTGGTCCTTTCCCACAAATTAAATTTATTCCTACCGGTGGAGTTGATTTAACTAACCTTGCTGAGTTTTTAGAATTTGATAAAATTTACGCTGTTGGTGGAAGTTTTATGATGAAAGGCGATATCGTTAATAATTGCAAAGAAATTGCTAAAATTGTTAATAATTAATTGATTTTTTAAATATACAACATGGAAAAACATATTCATAAAAAGACTTTTTTTGAGCATTTTAAGGGATACCTTTTTATGCTTTTAGGTTGTGTTTGTTATGGTTTAAGCACGAGTTTTTTCTTAGAACCTAATAGTATTGTAGCAGGTGGTGTTTCCGGACTTGCGGTAGTTATTAACTATTTGTTTAATAAATTGCCCGTAGGTATGCTCATTATAGCCATTAATTTACCCATTTTAATTTTAGGTATTAGGGCACAAGGCTGGGAATTTATTCTTAAATGCTTATTAACCGTTGTGTGCTTAGGTTTGATTACCGACCTTTTGGCGTTATTCGCTTTTATAACTGAAAGCGTTACTGATAAAGTAATTACCTCCCTTTATGCAGGCGTTTGCCAAGGCGTAGGGATAGGGCTTTTCGTAAGATATCAATTTTCAAGTGGTGGAACGGAACTTTTAGGAAGATTAATCTCTAATAAACTTAAATTCTTAAAAATTAACGTTTGCGTTGGTATTTTAGATGCTATAGTTGTTATCGTTGGTACGTTTGTTACCAAAGATATTAACAATATGTTATACGCATTAATAGTGATTTTCTGTAGCACTAAGGTTTCGGAAATTATCTTGGTTGGTATTGAGAAATCCAAATTATGCATTATTATAACTGATAAAGGCTCGGAAATTTCCGACGTGTTGATAAAAAATAGCCCTCGTGGAATTACAATGATTTCCGGAGAGGGTATGTATACCCATAAAAATCATAACGTGCTATTCACTTGTGTAAAAAACCGTCAGTTATCTGAACTTAAACATTTCGTTTATAGGGTTGATCCAAATGCTTTTGTTATCGTTAACGATGCTAACGAGGTTAGAGGCAAGGGCTTTATGTCATTAAAAGAAGATCAAACTGATAGTGATAATAAGTAACTTTTTTGAGAAAACATTTTTATAAAAAGATATTAAAAACGTAAGGAGAAAATATGAAAGTTGTAACTTTTGGTGAAATTATGTTAAGACTTGCTCCCGAAGGATATTTAAGATTCGTTCAGAGTGAAAAGTATCAAGCAACCTTTGGTGGTGCTGAGGCTAACGTTGCTGTAAGCCTTGCAAACTACGGGGTAGACGCTTGTTTTGTTACTAAACTTCCCGACCACGAAATTGGTCAATCGGCAATCAATTCTTTAAGAAAATTTGGCGTTGACACTTCTAAAATCGTTAGAGGTGGGGAAAGAGTTGGTATCTATTATTGTGAAAAAGGTGCAAGTCAAAGACCTTCAAAGGTTGTTTATGATAGAGCACACAGTTCAATTGCAACGGCTAAAAAGGGTGAATTTAATTGGGATGAAATTTTTGACGGTGCGTCTTGGTTCCACTTTACCGGTATTACACCCGCTCTTTCAGATGATACTGCCGAACTTTGCGTAGAGGCTTGTGAAGAGGCTAAAAAACGCAACATTAACATTTCTTGCGACCTTAACTTCCGTAAAAAATTATGGAGTAAGGAAAAGGCAGGAGAAGTAATGGGTAAACTCTGCGAATATATCGATTATTGTATCGCTAATGAAGAAGATGCGAAAGACGTTTTTGGTATTGAGGCTGACAACACCGATATTTATAGCGGAAAAATTGATAGAGAGGGTTATATTTCCGTTGCTAAGAAATTGACGGATAGATTTAATTTTAAGGGCGTTGCTATTACTTTAAGAGAAAGTCTTTCTGCTAACGACAACAACTGGTCTGCAATGCTTTATACTAACGGAGAAGCATATTTTTCTAAAAAATACGCAATGCATATCGTTGATAGAGTTGGTGGAGGAGATTCCTTTGGTGGTGGCTTAATTTTCTCTCTCCTTAACGGATATGATGCACAAAAATCCATTGAATTTGCCGTTGCTGCAAGTTGCTTAAAACACAGTGTTGAAGGTGACTTCAATATGGTAAGCAAAAAAGAGGTTGAAACTCTTGCTGGTGGAGATGCGTCAGGTAGAGTTCAAAGATAATTTGTTTTTAACCGCTTTTTTCTAGCTTTTTGAAAAAAGCGGTTTTTTTGTTTATGATTATAGATTTTCACACACATATATTTCCTACGAAAATTGCAGGGATCACTATTGAAAAACTTCATAATAACTCTGGCAATCCGCCTTTTTCAGACGGAACGGAAGAGGGCTTGACTAACGCACTTAGTAGAGCAAATGCAGACATTGCCGTTTCCTTGCCAGTTTTAACAAAACCAACTCAATTTGATAGTGTGGTTAGGTTTGCTTTGGAAATTAATTCAAAGTATGAAAAAGGGGAGGGTAAAATTTTATCTTTTGCTGGTATGCATCCTTTATGTGAAGATATAAAAGGCAAGATGAAATTTTTAAAGGAAAATGGTTTTAAGGGTGTAAAAATCCATCCTGATTTTCAAGAAACTCCTATTGATAGTGACGGTTATATTGAAATATTAAAATGCGCTAAAGACCTTGATTTAATCGTCGTTACCCATGCTGGTGTTGACGATGGATTTATTGGAAAACCCGTGATGTGTCCAACAGAAAAAGTAAAAAACGTTATCAAAAAGGTTGGGCACGAAAAGTTTGTTCTTGCTCATTACGGTGGTCATAAACAATGGGAAGAAGTATTAAATATTCTTGCGGGTGAAAAAGTGTATTTTGACACGGCGTTTACCCTTTATAAAATAAATGAAAATCTTTTTAAGGATATTTTATTAAAGCATGGAGACGATAAAGTTTTATTCGCAACCGACTCGCCTTGGAGAGATATTGATGGCGAAGTAAACGTGTTAAAATCTTTTAATTTATCTAAGGAAACGACGGATAAAATACTTTATATAAATGCAGTAAAACTTTTAGGATTAGGTGATAAATATGGAATTTAATAGTAAAGCATTTGAACTTGGTAGTAAAAAATCTATAATAAGAGAAATTTTTGAATATAGCAAAAAGAGAGGGGCTGAGATTGGCGAAGAGAACGTTTTTGACTTCTCGTTAGGTAATCCAAGCGTTGAGCCTCCTAAGGAAATTACTGAAACGCTAATTAAATTATTAACTGAACAAAACCCAACTGCGCTCCACGGATATACTTCTGCGCAAGGTGATGCAGTTGTGAGAAAGAATATTGCAGAAAATTTAAACGATAGGTTTAATCTATCTTTAACTCCCGATCTTATTTATATGACGTGTGGTGCTGCCGCATCTTTATCAATAACGCTTAAAGCGTTGATAAAAGATAGTAGTGAAGAGTGCATAGTATTTGCACCGTTTTTTACCGAGTATAGAGTTTTTGCCAATAATGCAGGTGCAAAATTAGTTGTCGTTTCGCCAATGGAAAAAACTTTCCAAGTCGATTTAGATGATTTTAAGAGTAAAATAACTAAAAATACAAAAGCAGTTATTATTAACTCTCCAAACAATCCAAGCGGAGTTGTTTATACTGAAGAAACCGTAAAAAATATTTGTAAAATCTTAAAAGAAAAGTCTATTGAATATGGTAAAAATATTTTCCTTATTTCAGACGAGCCTTATAGAGAACTTATTTACGATGCAAATATTAAATATCCATTTATTATGAATTATTACGATAATTCCATCGTGTGTTATTCTTTCTCAAAGTCACTATCATTACCTGGTGAGAGAATAGGTTATATAGCCGTTAATCCTAACGCTAAGGATGCTAAAGAGTTATATTTAGCAGTTTGTGGAGCGGGAAGATCACTTGGCTACGTTTGTGCACCAAGTCTTTTCCAAAAAGTTGTTTCTGAAAATTTAGACGTTAAAGTTAACGTAGATGCTTACAAAGAAAATAGAGATATTTTATACAATTCTTTAACCGAAATAGGTTATGACTGCGTTAAACCAGACGGAGCGTTTTATCTTTTCGT
>JAZSDD010000073.1:0-7186 GCA_045530945.1 Christensenellaceae bacterium | reverse complement strand
CCGTTGAGTGGAGGGACGGTTTAGAACCCTACTACCCCATTAACGACGAGAGAAATTCTACCCTACTTTCAAAATATCTTGAACTTGCAAAAGATGAGAAAAAAGTTATTTTTGGTGGTAGACTTGGCGCTTATAAATATTACGATATGGATAAGGTAATAGAAAGCGCGCTTGAACTTTGCAAAGCAGAACTTAATTAAATTTAATATTATATACTGAGAAAAAGTTTAAGGAGAGAAAAATTATGGTTGGCAACGATATTCTTCGAGCAAAGGCAAGAAAAACCTTAGGTGGAAACATCTTTTCTTCAAACTGGCTTTATCCATTATTAGCGTCACTTATTATTTCAGCAATCTCAAGCGTTGCAGGCACTCTTATTATCGGTTTTTTGGCAAGTGGAATTTTACTTGTAGGTCAAGATAAATACTACCTTAATATTTCAAGAAGAACCACCCCAAACGATAATCTTCAACCATTAACCGAGGGAATTAAAAACGACGTAGCTGGAAACGTTATCTTAGGATTATTAATCAACATATTCTTGTTTTTATGGACTTTGCTTTTTATAATCCCTGGCATTGTTAAAGCGTACTCGTATTCTATGGCGTATTTTATAAAATGCGACCATCCCGAATATTCCGCTCAACAAGCCATTGACGAAAGCAGAAGAATTATGCACGGAAACAAGTGGAAACTATTTATGCTTGACCTATCTTTTATCGGCTGGATGATTTTGGGTTCTATCTGCTTTGGTATCGGTACTTTATGGGTTGTGCCTTATATGAAAGCGTCACGTGCAGAATTTTACCTTGATATTATTGGCGAAGTGGGAGAAGATAATCTTTTCCAAGAAGAAACCTCTTCTTTTATTGATTTTGAATAAAGATATTTAATAACACAAAAGAGCACACTATAATTTTTGCATAATGCAAATATAGTGTGCTAATTTTTTATATAGTTTTAGGAATTATAAATATTAACGATTTTTTATTTTTCTTTTTTGAAATATTTTGCAATATCAAAATCTAAGCAGAAAGAACAAAACTTTTTGTCTTTATATTTTTCAAGTAAAAAGAATATATATTGCGTAATAAAGTACGCAATCACTCCTGATACTGCACCAACAACGATACCTGCAATGACGTCAGTTGGATAGTGAGCAATTAAGTATATTCTTGAAAGCCCCATTAATAAAACTCCTATAAAAGCTACCCAACTCCATTTTTTGTTGCAGAATATAAAAAGTGCAACCATTGCAGAGGCAATAGCTGTAGTATGCCCTGAGGGGAAAGAATATCCGTCCTCTAACGGCTTTCCTAAAAATTCCCAAAAACCTCTAAACTCTAAGTTGGTTTCAAAGGGACGTGGACGTGCAATTATTTCCTTTAACAAAACGTTAGTTAAAAGCGCACCACACGCCACTGCACCAAACATACAAACGCCAAGTTTTCTCGTTTTCTTAAAAAGCATTAACGAAATTGCTAATAAAATGAAAATTATTCCCTTTTCGCCAAGCAAAGTGATAACCTTAAAAAAAGGGGTAAAAAAACCCCCACTGCTTTCCGCTAAGGAATGCATCGCTCTAAAAATCCCGCCGTCAAATCCGGCAAAGGTAGTATTTAAAAAGTCTACCATCAATTAACCCCTTAATTTTTTTATTTATTATAATATACAATTACTTATATGTCAATCTTCTATTAAATTCAAAAAGCCCGAATTATTCGGACTTTTTGTTTTTTAAAGTTATATGCTTAACTTTTTTAACTTATTCGTTGATAAAATCAACTATTTTTCTAATTTTAACGTTTTCATCTCCAAGAATAAGGGAAATTATTTTTTCTTGTTTTTCCCTACTTATAACGGGAGAAGTAATTCTATAAAACTTTTCTGCTAACCAATCAACGCCTATGTTTTCGTTAGCCTCTCCCCTCGGTTCTTTAGGTTCGGAAACGAAAACTCTACCGTCGTTTAGCGTTATTTCCGCCTTACAAATTCTATGGGCGGGGAAGGCTTTATCAAACTCGTCGTCAACTTCGAATTCAAGTTTCTTCATCATATTTAAAACGGTACTGTCGCTCAAATTTTCTTCCAAAACTCTTTCAATACCAAAATCACCGTAAACCACTGCCGACGCAACGGGATAAGCAATATTATACTGCGCTTCGTCCGGCGTTTTTGGATTTATTTTTGAAAGCATCGTAGCCCTCTTAAACGTCTTAATTACAACCTTTTTTACGTCCTCTGCTTTAATGCCGTTTATATTCATAGTTTCAACAACGGCATCTATTGCAGGATGTGCCCATCTGCAACAAGGATAGGGCTTGAAATATAAATCCATTACTTCGTACTTTTTACCAATATCGTCTAAATAATGATTATATTCTTCCGCCTCTAAAAGATTTTTGTTGCCCTCAAAACCACATAAGCAGTCTTTTAATGCCAAAACGCCTATCATAACGCCGAAAGGCACACCGTCTTTATTCATTGATGGGTACTCTACGCTACGAATTCCAGGCACTAACGGTGCGTTAAATTCTGCTACTGATATGGCGTTATTTAACTGTTCTTTACTAAAACCGTAAATTTTACCAACACCAACAACGCTACCAATTGCACCAAAAGTTCCGCTTGAGTGCGCAAAATTATAATAATCCATTATTGCTGCGCCACTGCGAATAGTTGCCTCGTAAGAAACCAACAAAGCCGTTAAAAACTCTTTAAGCGTAACGTCTTTTTCATAAGATGCAGATAGCACTGCGCCAATAAAAGACGTTCCTGGATGAGCCCTTGTAAGGTTATGCCCGTCGTCAATATCATAAGCGTTGGAAGAATGCCCCATAGCCGTTGCTGCGCCTGCAAAGTTGAATTTTTTATCACTGCCAATAACGGCAACGTCACCTAAGCCAAACGTTGTTTCCGCCATTTTAAGTCCAACCTTAAACTGTGGCGAAATACTGCCCGCAATTAGAGCGCCCGTTAAATCGATAAAGCAACCCCTCATACGGTCTTTAACTTGGGTAGGCAAACTATCCCACTCGGTGTTTATTATAAAATTTTCAAGTTTATAATCTGTAGTAAATTTCATAATTATTTATAAAAGTTATTTGAACGGGTTACCGTTGCGGGAGGTGCGAAATCTAATTTTTGATCTGCGATTTTCAATACGTCTTCTGGACGAATCCAAGGCTTGTTTTGTACAGCAGAAGTTTCCTCGTGAGTTAAAAGTCCTTTATAGGTTGTAAGACTTCTTCTATAAAAACCGTCTTTAACACAGCATTTTTCAACACCGTTATTAAGAATACTAAGTATCATTGGCAACATTTCTGAAGCGTAAGCAACTGAGGTTGATTGCGCTACTGCACCTGGGATATTAGCAACGCAATAGTGAACTATTCCGTTTACAACGTATCTGGGGTTTTCGTGGCTGGTTTCGTGGCTTGATTCTATTGCACCTGGATCGTCGTTAGAAATGTCAACGAGAACTGAACCCTTTTCCATAAGTTTAAGCATTTCCTTGGTGATTAAGAAATCCTTTCTTTCTTTTGGCCACTTAACGCAGTTAAGAACCATATCCGTTTGAGGCAATACAGATTTAATACTGTTTTGATCGCAAAGCATTGTGTTAACCTTGCTACCGTATTGCTCCATAATAGAACGGAGAACGCCAACGTTTATATCCATAACGGTACAATTTGCACCGAGTGCGTGTAAAACTTGTAGTGCGCTTTTACCAACGATACCTGCACCTAAAATTAGAACGTTCATACCGGGAGCGCCTGCAAAACCACCAACGTATTTACCTTTACCACCGTTAATGGTAAGCATTGATTCTAAGCCAAAGAGTGCGCCTTGTTTTCCCGCAGCCTCACAGTTGGGAGAACCGAATCTATGCGCGTCCTCAGCGGTAAACGCAATACATTTGCTCTTTAAGAGCGCGTCTACTTCTTCGGGATGTCCCGCGGGGTGAATACAACCTAAAATAATTTGGTTTTCACGAATTAGGGGATATTCTGAGGGGAAGAACTCCTTTACCTTTGCAACCATATCGCATTTAGCATAGATTTCTTCCATAGTATCCAAGATTTTTGCGCCTGCTTCTACGTATTTTTCGTTAGAAAAACCAGATGCAACGCCACAATCTCTCTGAACGTATACTTCGTGTCCAGCACTTACTATACTACCTACTTCAAGTGGAGTACAAATAACTCTGTATTCGCCTACTTTGTTTTCTTTTAAAACGCCGAAAATCATAACTTTCATCCTTTTTATAATTTTTTTTAATTATATCAAATATCGTTAGATATTGTCAATACTTTATATAACGAAAATTCTCTTGTTTTCGTTATAAATCCATTTTTTTAGCAATTTACTTTTTTATTCTCTTGCTTTTAATTTTGTCGTATATCTTTCTAACTGCAAAGGTTATAACGAAACACAAGGGCAAAAAAGGCGTAAATGGAGCAAGCCAAAACGCCCAACACAAAGAGCCTATGCCTAAAAACCAAGCGTTGCCCGTTATTGCGTATAAAAGGTACATAACCCAAACTTCGCTTGAAACAAATAAGAACACTATAATAAAAATTATAATGTTCGTTTTGTCTTTAAGTTGGGCAAGGACATTTTTTATCCCTGCCCAGATCTTAGAAAAGAATTTTTTCATCTATTAAATAATGTGTGAAGTTATCACTTAATTATAACTTATTTCTTTGGATTTTTCCACTGATAGTTTTAGGAAGTTCGTCACGGAAAACAACCACTCTTGGGTATTTGTAAGGCGCAGTATGATCCTTAACGTATTTTTGAATTTCCTTTTTCAACTCTTCCGTTCCCTCTGTACCCTTAGTTAAAACTATGCTTGCTTTAACGACTTGACCTCTAACTTCATCTGGAACTGCTGAAACACCACACTCTAAAACGTATGGAAGTTCCATAATAACACTCTCTATTTCAAAAGGTCCTATACGATAGCCACTTGACTTAATAACGTCGTCAACACGGCCAACGTACCAAAAATATCCGTCCTCGTCACGCCAAGCGGTATCGCCGGTGTGATATAATCCGTCGTGCCAAGCATCGATAGTTTTTTCACTGTCACGGTAATATTCTCTAAACAATCCACAAGGAACTTGCTTGTCGGTGCGAATAACTATTTCACCAACCTCACCGGCGGGAACACTCTTACCGTCAGGATCAACAACGTCAACGTCATATTGTGGATTTGCCTTACCCATTGCGCCGATTTTAGGCGTTGTGCCGTAAAGGTTTGCAATTGCAAGCGTCGTTTCCGTTTGTCCAAAGCCCTCCATTATTTCTAAGCCGGTAGCCTCCTTAAACTTGTTGAATACTTCAGGATTGAGCGCTTCGCCAGCAGTAGTCATATGGTGGATTGAAGACAAATCATACTTCGAGAGGTCGCCACGAATTAACATTCTAAGCATTGTGGGAGGCGCACAGAAAGTGGTTATATTATATTCTGCAAACATAGGAAGTAAATCGTTTTCATCAAACTTATCAAAGTCGTAAACGAACACTGCTCCCTCGCAAAGCCATTGACCGTATAATTTACCCCAAAGCGATTTACCCCAACCGGTATCTGAAATGGTTAAATGCAATCCGTCACGCTCGCAACAGTGCCAATATTTTGCAGTAACGTAATGTCCTAATGCATAGGTGTGTTTATGCGACGCCATTTTTGGATTACCCGTCGTACCTGAGGTAAAGAACATTAACGCTGCTTCGTCGCCACAAGAACAATCTTTGGAACGCTCGTATTTACCAGAGAATAAAACGTATTCTTTATCAAAGTCGAGCCAGCCCTCTTTTGCTCCACCAACCATAATGAGTTTTTCAACCCATGGGCATTTTTTTGCGGCACTTTCAGCGTAAGTATAAGTATCTCCGTCTGCCGTACAAACGATAGCCTTTACCCCTGCCGAATTATATCTATATTCAAAGTCGTGCTCTTTAAGTTGGTTAGTTGCGGGAATTGCCACTGCTCCAAGTTTATGAAGAGCAACCATACAGAACCAGAATTGATAATGACGTTTTAGAACGAGCATAACCTTATCCCCTCTCTTAATTCCAAGAGAAGTAAAGTAATTTGCAACTTGGTTAGACGCTCTTTTTATATCCTTAAAAGTAAATCTGCGCTCTTTTTTATTTTTATCGAGATGGAGCATTGCAAGTTTTTCCGGATATTTTTCAGCAATTCCATCAACTATATCAAAACCAAAGTTAAACGTTTCAGTGTTCTTAAAATTAATTGATTGAAGCCTGCCGTTATCGTCCTCTTTAGTTTCAACGAATTTTTCGCAAACAAGTTTTTCACTCTTTTTTGCCGCCATAACGCTCTTTCTAACGGTGGTTTCGGCAGAATTATCGCCAGACATAACGACGGCCACGAAAGTACAATCCTTGCCGTCAACTGCAATCATTCCGTGTGGAAGAGAAGAATTATAGTAGATACTATCTCCCTCGCTTAAAACTTCAACGTGGTCACCAACTTGAACTTTTAATTTACCACTTAATACAAGGTCGAACTCTTGACCACTATGCGTAGTTAAGTGGATAGGCTTGTTTTGTTGGCTTTGCGAATATTCGTAAGTTACGTAGTAAGGCTCGGCAAGTTTATCCTTAAATTTAGGCGCAAGGTTTGCTATATCAATGCCGTCCTCTTTCGCCGTTTCTTGTCCTTTGCCTTTTCTCGTTACCGTGTAAGTAGAAAGTTTTGCAGAACTACCCTCTAATAATTCCGTCATTTCAACGCCAAAGGTTAGCGCACACTTATGTATGAAGGAAAAAGGGATGTCCTCTTTTCCGCTTTCATATACAAGATATTGCTCTTCGGTTACGTTTGTCTTTTCAGTCATATATTTAACGGAGAAACCCATAATCTCGCGCAACTCCTTAATTCTCGTTGCGATCTCCGATAACTGATTTAAAGTGTTGTTTGTGTTCATGGTTGCATACCTCCTTAAAAAATTATATACGTTATTGTTTTTAATAAACAAAAAAACCCGTCTCAAGATTTCTCTTTGAGACGGGTATAAATACTCGCGGTACCACTCAAATTGTAGTTAAAAACTACCACTTTCGGAGCCTAACAACTCCTATGCACTAACGTAGCCTGCACGGAAAACGCCTACTTGAAAAATTCTTTGGGGCTTTCAGCTCGGAAGTGATAAGA
>JAZSDD010000076.1:0-13358 GCA_045530945.1 Christensenellaceae bacterium | reverse complement strand
GTCAAGACGTTGAGGATGAAGTTGAATACGGGCTTGAAATTATTAAAGGCTTTGCTGAAAAAGCAAAGGAATTAAAAAGAGAAAAAGTTGCAATTAGTGAACTTTGCATTGGCTTAAAGTGTGGTGGAAGCGACGGATATTCGGGGCTTACTGCAAACCCGTTAGTTGGTAGAATTTCAGATAGGATAGTATCGCTTGGTGGCAGTGCTATTTTAACGGAAGTTCCCGAAATGTTTGGCGCAGAACAACTACTTATGAACAAGTGTGAAAGTAAGGAAGTGTTTGAAAGATACAAAAAAATGATAGTGGACTTCAAAGATTTCTATATTTCACAAGGATTCCCCGTGTATGAAAACCCAAGCCCTGGCAACAAAAAAGGTGGTATCACTACCTTAGAAGAAAAATCGCTTGGTTGTGTAGAAAAAGCGGGATCTACTAAGATTGTTGACGTTTTAGGTTATGGTGAACAAGTTAAAAAAGCAGGCGTTTCTGCGTTAGACGCTCCTGGTAACGACCTAATTGCTGCAACGGCTTTAGCATCATCTGGTTGCCAAGTAGTTCTTTTCACCACGGGTAGGGGAACACCATTTTCAACCTTTGTTCCAACAATGAAAATAGGCACTAATAATCACGTATCTTCTCACAAAGATAACTGGATTGACTTTAACGCTTACTCAATGGATGAAGAGGGATTATTTAACCTTCTTATGAAAACGGTTAACGGGGAGTATAAAGTTAAGAGCGAAGATATTAGAGAAATTGCATTTTACAAAAAAGGCGTAACGCTATAAAAAAGAAAAGCACATTTATTTTACCAAAAGTAAAACAGTGTGCTTTTTATTATTCAAATATTTTATTTTTTGACTTTTATCGACAAAGAAAGACAAATATTGCAAAAATAAGTGACTAAAATTATTTGTTCACCTAAACAAAAGTGATATAATATAATTAATCTTTATAATCCGTTCTGCCAAGAAGATAATCAAGTGAAACGTTAAAATAATCACAAAGCAATTCTAAAATTTCTAATTCTGGAATAAAGTTTTTGCTAAACCATTTTGATATACTGCTCTTGTCAAAAAGACAATCTGAAGCAACTTTATAATGAGTAACTTCATTTTCTGCACATAAACTTTCAAAACGTTGATGGAAGGTTGTTGGAGTAGAAGATTTTATAAAATTTTCTTCATTAGTTTTTCCTAAAAGGAAGTTTATAGATATGTCAAAAAAGTCTGCAACACGAATTAAAGTTTTTACGCTGGGAATTATTCCGTAGGAAAGTGCGTTTGAAAGCGAACTTTGACTTATCGGAATAAGTTTGGATAGTTCTGCTCTTTTATAATCCGTTTCATTAATGATATCAATAAATCTTTTTTGGAAGATCTTGGATAAAGACATTTTATAAGCTCCTAAATTATTTAGGTGGCTATTACAATAAAGCACCTATACGTATAGTATAGGCAATAAAAAACTAAAATTGGGTGACTATTAAGAATAGTCATCTAAGAGGAGAAACATGAAAGTATTAACAAAAGAATGGGTACAAAGGCACAAACAACTAAGGTTGATAAACGTATTAAAGGAATTTGATGCGAAGAAAATGACGTATGAGGAAGTTGAAAGTAAAAGCAAGAAAGAGTTTTGCGATAATATCGTGAAAGACGAGGAATTAGCAAAGTTATGTTATAAAACAGACCTTGCAGAAAAATTGTATCAAGCAAAAGTTGAAAGGGATAATAAAACGTTGTTATCTATGCCAAATGAGATTTATAATAATATTAAGGATAAAAAGTCTGTTGTTTTAGGTTATGCGAGTATAGAAGATAAACTGCTTTTAACCTCCTATGCAGAGAAACTCTTAAAGTTTGTGGAAAAGGAGGTAGAGGAATCGAGAAAATTAACTGAATTTGCAGAGGAGTACTTGCCTAATGAGTTTATCGTTGACGAAATAGTAGGGGAATTAGTGCACAAGGAATATTGTAAGGGCAAGGATTATTTTTTGAATATTGGTGGTTTACTAATCTGCATAGAGGATTATCAAGTTATAGAGAGAGAAGAGTATAATATAAACGAGTGGGAAGAAGATAATCCGTTGAGTTTGTGGACGGCAATATATTGTGCAGAATTACAATACGTGTCAGACAAATGTTACGAATTGCACTTATTATTAGTTGACGGAGATAAATATGCAAACGAAAAATATTGGTATTTCACAATAAGGGGCAGCAACTTTAGGTACGTTAAAGAGTATGAATAAAAAACAAAAAAGACTTGCAAAAATATAATGCAAGTCATTTTTTTAATACTATTTGATTTTTTCTACTGAAGTTACATTTAGTGTGCCGTTTTTAACAAAAAACTTAATATTAAAGTCGTTATATATCATGCCGTATTCTCTTCCGTCCTCGTGATAAGATGGGCGTGGATCGTCTGACAAGCACTCTATTATTGTGGGGAGAATTTCGGGGGAAATAAGAGATTTAGTATCTTTTTCCCATTGCACTTTTAGTTTGTAATTTTTAACCCCGTCAGCATATCCACCAACTGCTCCTATTGCGCTATCTGATGATGGAATATATGGCTTAATATCGTAAATTGGTGTTCCATCTAATAGGTCTGCACCACTGACGGTTAGGGTGATAGGATTATCTTTTCTAACTTCTATAAGTTTAACGCAAGATAGCCCCAAACCGTTAGGACGAAAAGGGGAACGACTGGCAAAAACGCCAACCCTTTCATTTCCGCCAAGGCGTGGGGGACGCACTGAAAGGCTTTCCGTTTCAGGGTTAGCCGAGAAACCGAATATAAGCCACAGATGGGAAAATTCTTCTATGCGTTTGATAGCCTTTTCGTCGTTAAATTTATCGAGAAAAACTATCTCGCCTAACGCTGACGGCGCTCTCCCACTTTGGCGAGGGATACCAAATTTTTCCTTAAATCCCGTTTTTATAATGGCAACGGGCTTGATTAATTTTTCCATTATGAAGATATTATAAATCAATTATAAATAAAAAGCAAGAGCCTTGAAAAAATAATGAAAGCGTGGTAAAATAGAAATAGTTTAGGTTTGAGATAAACGTGGTAAATAAAAGATTATACTTGGACAAAAATGGGGTATATAAATTGTATGAAAGATAGAATTTATTGCTGTATAGACTTAAAGAGTTTTTACGCATCGGTTGAATGTGTGGAACGTGGACTTGACCCATTTAAGGTTAATTTAATAGTAGCAGACCCCGCGAGGACGGATAAATCCGTTTGCCTTGCCGTTACCCCTGCAATGAAAGAGTTAGGCGTTAAAAGTAGGTGTAGAGTTTTTGAAATTCCAAAGAACATAGAGTATATAACGGCAAAACCTCGTATGAAACTTTACGTTAAAAAATCCACTGAAATTTACTCAATATATTTGCAATATATAAGCAGTGAGGATATTCACGTTTATTCTGTGGACGAAGTGTTTATAGATTTAACCGATTACGTTAAAATTTACAAAAAAACCGCCCACCAAGTTGCTAAAATGCTTATCGATAAAGTGTACGAACAAACGGGAATTACTGCAACGGTTGGCATAGGCACAAACCTTTTTTTAGCGAAAATCGCCCTTGATATTACGGCAAAAAAATCGCCTGATTTTATGGGGTATTTAGACGAAGAACAGTTCAAAAAAACCATTTGGCATCATAAACCTATAACTGATATTTGGAATATAGGAAATGGCATTGCAAAAAGACTTTCAGAGTATGGAATTAATGACCTTTACGGTGTTGCCCACGCAAATGAAAAACTTTTATATAGGCTTTTTGGCGTTAACGCAGAACTTTTAATTGACCACGCAAATGGAATTGAGCCATGCACTATTAGGGATATCCACGCATACAAGTCAAAACACCACTCGTTAACTAACAGTCAAATTCTTTTTTGCAACTATAATTTTGACGATGCTTTTACCATAGTAAAGGAAATGGTAGAAGGGCTTTTGATGGAATTAATTGATAAAAATCTTGTAACCGACGGTATTATTTTAGTTATAAACTATGCCGATAAAACGCAAAAGCACACGGGTGGAACGATGAATATCGGTGGATATACAAGTTCTGCAAAAAGACTTCTTAGGCATTTTAAGGATTATTATTATCAAACTACCGATAGGTATTCCCCTATAAGAAGAGTTACCGTTGGGTTTAATAACGTGGTGAGGGAAGAGTATTCAACGCTCGATTTGTTTTCTAGTGTGGAGTCGCAAGAAAAGGAAAAAAATCTTTTAAAAACCGTCGTTAATATAAAGAAAAAGTACGGCAAAAACGCACTGCTTAAAGGGCTTAGTTATTCTGAAAAGGCAACGGCAAGAGAGAGAAATACTATGGTAGGAGGACACGCTGGTGGAGAAGATGAAGATTAGCGATAGGGCAAAACAGTTTGCGCCTTTTGCCTCCTTGCGTGGTTTTGATGAGGAAGTTAGAAAAAAAGAAAGGGTGGAAATTGATAGAAAAAATTTATCGGAAGAAGAACAATTAGAATTATCTCAAAAGGTTATTTCTCTAAAAAAGGGAGATTTAATAACGGTCGTTTATTATCTTTTTGGAGAGTATAAAAAAACGACGGGCGTTATAACGGCAATAGATTTAACGCTAAAAAATTTAACTGTCGTTAAAACAAAACTTGAATTTGAAGATATTTACTCTATTGAAAAGGTTTCCGCGGGGGATATATGGAATTAATTTTAGCAAGCAATTCACCAAGAAGAAAAGAGATATTAAAAAAGAAGGGGTATTCATTTACCGTTATGCCATCAACTTTTAATGAAGATAAGGTAGGAAAACAGGGAAAAGACACGGCAAAAATACTTGCCTTACATAAGGCAGAAGAAGTTTTTTCTCGCATTGATAATAAGGAAAACATCGTGGTGCTTGGTGCAGATACGATAGTTTATTTTAACGATAAAATTTTAGGTAAACCAAAGGATAGGCAAGATGCGTTTACTATGCTAAAAGAATTAAGTGGAAAAACGCACCAAGTTATCACCGGCTATGCTATTATAACGAAAGATAAAATATATAACGATAGCGTAGTTAGTGAGGTAACTTTTAACGAGTTTTCTAATGATTTTATCAACGAATACATAGATAAAGCCAAGCCTTTTGATAAGGCGGGGAGTTACGGTATTCAAGACAAATTTGATTTAGTTAAAAACCTAAATGGTAGTTTTGACAACGTTGTTGGTTTGCCAAGTGAAAAAATAGGGGCGATTCTACAAGAAATTTTTACAAAATAGTTGCTTTTTTTACCCCCTTATGTTATAATTTGAAAAATGGAAAAAGGAGAAACGAAATGTTAGGTTTCAGTTGTTATTCATCCATAGTGAAAAATGCAACGCCTAAGGGTTTCTATTCTCTTTTAAAGTCTAAGTGTTTAAAAAAATCGTTTTGTTAAAGAGCCTTATTTTCGGCTCTTTTTTTATAACAAAAGAAAAACATTTTAAGGAGAAAAGTTATGAGTAAATTAGTTTACGGCGTAAATGACAAGCCCGGTTTTTGGAAAACAATCGTGTTTGCTTTACAACAAGTGCTTGCTATTTTAGCAGCAACCATCGTAGTTCCCGTTATTATCAACACTAACAAAGACCTCAATGCTGCGGGAATTTTCGCTAACATGAGCCAGTCGGCAGCACTATTAGGTGCAGGTGTTGGAACGATAGTATATTTGCTTTTTACTAAGTTCAAAAGCCCTGTATTTTTAGGAAGTTCTTTTGCTTTCATTGGTTCAATGTGTGCGGCTTTTGCAGGTGCTGCAAGTGTATCAGTTGGATATATCGGCTTAATTATCGGTGCAATTTTAGCAGGTTTAGTTTACGTTATTATTGCTTTAATCGTTAAGTTTGCAGGCGTTAATTGGATTGATAAAATTATGCCCGCATCAGTTATTGGACCTACCGTTGCCGTTATCGGTTTATCACTTTCTGGTAATGCCGTTGGCGATTTAACTAAGGGGGCAGTTGCATCTTGCAATCCTTACATTGCTCTCGTTTGTGGTTTAGTAACCTTAGCAACCGTTATAGTTTGCTCTGTATACGGTAAGAAAATGGCAAAAATTATTCCTTTCATTATCGGTATAGGTGCAGGTTACGTTGTAGCTTCTATATTTACTCTTATTGGAACGCTTGCTGAAATCCCCAGCCTAATCGTAATCAATTTTAGTTTATTTGAAAATATGCAATGGGTTCCTGAGTTCTCATTTATTAAAGCATTTGAAGGTTTTGATAATCTCGGTGGATTTGGCGCTTACATTGCAACCGTTGCAGTTGCTTACGTTCCGGTTGCCTTCGTTGTTTTTGCAGAACACCTTGCAGACCACAAGAATATTTCTTCTATTATCGGTAGTGACCTTACTAAAGACCCCGGTCTTCACAGAACGTTACTTGGTGACGGTGTTGGTTCTATGGTTGGCGCATTCTTCGGTGGTTGCCCCAACACTACTTACGGCGAATCAGTTGGTTGCGTTGCAATTTCTGGAAACGCATCAGTAGTAACTATTTTAACTGCTGCAATAATTTGTATATTGGCAGCTTTCGTTGCACCTTTCGTAACCTTGCTTGCTACTATACCTAACTGCGTAATGGGTGGCGTATGTTTTGCATTATACGGATTTATCGCTGTATCAGGCTTAAAGATGGTTCAAAAAGTTGACCTTAACGACAACAAAAACCTCTTCACTGTTTCAGTTATTTTAATTGCAGGTGTTGGTGGATTAACTCTCAATATTGGACCTGTAACCTTAACGGCTGTTGCTTGTGCTTTAATTTTAGGTATTTTGACTAACTTACTTGGCAATATCAAATGTAAAAAAGCAGAAGATAAAGAAAAAGAGGCTGAATAATTAAAATTAAAAAAGAAAGGGCGAATTTAAGCAATTCGCTCTTTCACCATAAAATGAGGTAGAAAATGAAAGACTATAAAAACGTACATATTCTTGACCATCCGTTGATTAGACATAAACTTGCTATAATTAGAAACAAGGAAACAAGCACTAAGCAATTTAGAGATATAATAGGCGAACTTGCAACTCTTATGGCTTATGAGAGTTTTAAGGACGTTCCTACTGAGGAAATTACAGTTGAAACTCCTTTAGAGGTAACTAAGCAAACGGTGGTTAAAGAAAATTCCGTTGCAATAGTTCCTATTTTAAGAGCAGGGCTTGGTATGGTTGACGGTATTCTTTCACTTTTCCCTGCTGCAAAAGTTGGGCATATAGGTCTTTATAGAAATGAAGAAACCTTAGAACCACAAGAATATTATTGCAAACTCCCCGTTGGCATAGACAAGAAAGTGGTTATGATTGTTGACCCAATGCTTGCAACCGGTGGCAGTGCGTGTGATGCAATTAGCATGCTTAAAAAGAGAGGTTGCAAAACTATTAAATTAATGTCTATTATCGCTGCACCAGAGGGAGTAGAAAAGGTTGCTGAAACTCATCCCGACGTTGAGGTTTACGTGTCTACTTTAGATAGATGCTTAAATGAAAACGGATATATTCTTCCCGGTCTTGGTGATGCTGGCGATAGAATTTTCGGAACGAAATAAAACTAACTATTATGGAAAAACTTATGGACTTAAAAAAATTAACTGACGAATATCTAAAAAGCGATAAATTATATTTAGAAAAGGACGGGTATATCGTTATGCCCGCTTTTTGTGACGTTCACGTTCATTTGCGAGAACCGGGTTTTTCACATAAGGAAACAATCAAATCAGGTACAATGGCATCGGCAAGCGGTGGTTATACTGCCGTTTGCTCAATGCCAAACTTAAACCCCGTTCCCGACACGATGGAGAACCTACAAATTCAACTTGATTTAATTTCAAACTCCGCCGTTATAGACGTTATACCTTATGGCGCGATAACCAAAGGGGAAAAGGGAGAGGAACTTTCCGACATGGAGGTTTTAGCACCATACGTTTGTGCTTTTTCCGACGATGGAAGGGGAGTTCAAAACACTGAAATGATGGAAAAGGCAATGCTAAAAGCAAAATCGTTAGGCAAAATGATTGTTGCGCATTGCGAAGATAATTCATTATTAAAAGGCGGGTATATTCACGACGGTGAGTATGCTAAAGAGCATAACCATAAAGGCATATGTTCTGAAAGTGAGTATTTACAAATTGCAAGGGATATTGAACTTGTTAAAAAAACGGGGTGTGCTTATCACGTTTGCCATATTTCTACAAAAGAGAGCGTTGAAATTATTAGAAAGGCGAAAAAGGACGGAGTCGATATTACTTGTGAAACAGCACCTCACTATTTAATTTTAACTGATAAAGACTTAAAAGAAGAGGGTAGATTTAAGATGAATCCACCACTTCGAGGTGAAGAAGATAAACTTGCGCTTATCGAGGGGTTAAAAGACGGAACGATTGATATGATTGCAACCGACCACGCTCCTCACTCAGCAGAAGAAAAATCTAAGGGCTTAGAAAAAAGCGCCTTTGGGATTACGGGTATAGAAACGGCTTTCCCGCTTTTATACACTCATCTCGTAAAAAAGGGCGTTATAACCTTAGAGCAATTAATTATGAAACTTGCGGTTAATCCGAGAAAAAGGTTTAACCTAAATATAAATAAAAAAGACTACACTGTTTTTGAGGTGGATAGCAAATACCAAATTAATTCTAATCAATTTATCTCAATGGGTAAGAGTACTCCGTTTGACGGAGAGGAAGTATACGGTAAATGTGTGTTGACGGTAAAAGACGGGAAAAAGATTTACAGCAAATAAGGAGAAAAATTATGCCTAAAAGAAAAGATCTTAAAAAAATAATGATAATAGGTTCTGGTCCTATCGTAATAGGTCAGGCGGCGGAATTTGACTATGCGGGAACGCAAGCTTGCCTTGCTCTAAAAGAAGAGGGGTATGAGGTTGTACTATGCAACTCTAACCCTGCAACTATTATGACGGATACGGCCATTGCAGATAAAGTATACATGGAGCCGTTAACGTTAGAATACGTTGCTAAAATTTTGCGTTATGAAAGACCTAATGCAATTATCCCCGGTATCGGTGGGCAAACGGGCTTAAACCTTGCAATGCAACTTGAAAAGAAGGGCGTTCTAAAAGAGTGCCAAGTAGAGCTTTTAGGAACGAGCAGTAAAAGTATTGAAGAGGCAGAGGATAGAGAAAAGTTCAAAGAATTATGCCAAAGAATAGGCGAGCCTACTATTCCTTCTGAAATAACTTATAGTCTTGAAGAGGCTAAAATTGCCGCAGAAAAGATAGGTTATCCCGTTGTTTTGCGCCCTGCGTTTACCCTTGGTGGTACGGGCGGTGGATTTGCTTATAACGAGCAAGAACTTATCGAAATAGGAACTAACGCTTTCAAACTTTCTCCCGTTCATCAAGTATTAATCGAGAAGAGCGTTAGAGGTTATAAAGAAATAGAATTTGAAATGATGAGGGACGGTACTAACAAGGTTATCACCATTTGTGGTATGGAAAATATTGACCCTGTTGGTGTTCACACCGGTGACTCGTTAGTTGTTGCGCCCATTTTAAGTCTTAATGAAAAAGACCATAAAATGCTTAACGATAGCGCAATTAAACTTATCGAGGCGCTTGAAATTGAGGGTGGATGTAACGTTCAGTTTGCGTTGTCACCCGATTCTTCTGAATATTACTTAATAGAAGTAAACCCCAGAGTTTCTCGCTCATCTGCTCTTGCAAGTAAAGCAAGTGGATATCCAATTGCAAAGGTTACTGCAAAAATCGCAGTTGGTATGACGTTAGATGAAATTGACATTGCAAACACCAAAGCGTCTACTGCGCCAAGGCTTGACTATATCGTTGCTAAACTTCCAAGATTCCCGTTTGATAAATTTACTCAAGCGTCTAACGTTTTAGGAACTCAAATGAAAGCAACGGGCGAGGTTATGGGAATTGGCTCTAACCTCGAAGAGTGCTTGCTAAAATCCGTTCGTTCTCTTGAAACGGGTGTTGACCATTTTCACTTAAAGAAATTTGATACTTTCTCTTTAGAAGAATTATATTCTTACGTTGAGGTATTCAAAGACGATAATATTTTTGCAGTGTGTGAACTTTTAAGAAGAGGGGAAGAGGTTGATAAAATCTATTCTGCAACTAAGATAACCCCACTTTTCTTAAACGCTTTCAAAAATATTTGCAATATGGAGCAAACCATTAAAAATAACAAGAGTAACGAAACCCTTAAAAAAGCAAAAGAAATGGGCTTTGCCGACAAAGTTATCGCAAAACTTTGGGGCGTTAGTGAACTTGAAGTTTTCAATAGAAGAAAAACTGAGGGCATCGTTCCCGTATATCGTATGGCAGATACTTTGCATACGGGCGCTTACATACCTTATTTTTACTCTTCTTATCAAGGAGAAAATAAATCTAAACTCACAAACAAGAAAAAACTTATCGTTCTTGGCGCAGGTCCTATCAGAATAGGACAAGGCGTAGAGTTCGACTATTCTACCGTACACGCCGTTCAAACTATCAAAAAGGCAGGTTACGAGGCTATAATTATAAACAACAACCCCGAAACGGTTTCTACCGATTATACCACGGCAGACAAGTTGTATTTTGAGCCTTTAACCCCAGAAGACGTGATGAATATCATAGAATATGAAAAACCAGAGGGTGTAGTTGCATCTCTTGGTGGACAAACGGCTATTAACCTTGCAAAACCCTTGTTTGAAAGAGGTGTTAAGATTGTAGGTACTGATTGTGAGGCTATAGATAAGGCAGAGGATAGAAAACTATTTGAAAAGTTATTAAAAACGTTAAAAATTCCTCAACCAAAAGGCGTTGCAGTTACCAATATTGAGGACGGTGTTAACGCAGCAAATTCTATTGGTTATCCCGTGTTAGTTCGTCCCTCTTTCGTATTAGGTGGAAGGGCAATGCAAATCGTTGCTAATGAAGAGCAACTTCGCCACTATCTTAAAACTGCCGTTGAAATTGATGCAGATAAGCCCGTTTTAGTTGATAAATACATTATCGGTAAAGAAGTTGAAATAGACGCTATTTGTGACGGAAAGAACGTGTTTATTCCCGGCATTATGGAACTCGTTGAAAGAACGGGTATTCATAGTGGTGACTCGATTAGTGTTTATCCCTCTTTCAGTATCTCTAAAAAGGTTAAAAAACTCATAATAAAGTACGCTAAACAGTTAGGCTTAGGTATCGGCATTAGAGGTTTATTTAATATTCAATTTATAGTTGATAAAGATGAAAAGGTGTATATAATCGAAGTTAACCCACGTTCTTCAAGAACAGTACCTTTCCTATCTAAGGCAACGGGATATAGCCTTGCTGATATTGCTACCGAAGTTATTATGGGTAAAACCTTAAAAGAACAAGGCATAAACGAAGTTTATCCTAAGGAAAAAGACCGTTGGTACGTTAAAGTTCCCGTGTTCTCATTTAGTAAAATTAGGGGACTTGACGCATATCTTTCACCCGAAATGAAGTCTACTGGTGAGGCTATTGGTTACGACGATAAACTTAATAGAGCATTATACAAGGCTCTTCAAGCGTCGGGTATGAAAATTCAAAATTACGGCACGGTTTTCGTTACCGTTTGCGATAAAGATAAAGAGGAAGTATTGCCTTTAGTTAGAAGATTTTATAACCTCGGATTTAATATTGAGGCAACTAACGGCACTGCAAAATTCTTAAAAGAACACGGCATTAGAACGAGAATCCTAAGAAAAATCTCTGAAGAGGCATACGATATTACTAATGCTCTTCGTCAAGGTCACATTGCATACGTTATCAACACGAGTGACGTTTCTAATACTGGACACCATAACGACGGATATAAGATTAGAGCGCTTGCAACGGAAAACAACATTACAATGTTCACGTCTTTTGACACCGTTAAAGTACTCTTAGACGTTTTAGAGGAAACAACGCTTGGCGTTTCCACTATTGATGCTTAAAAGGGAATATAATGAAACAAGAATTTTTTAGCATAAAATCAAATAAAGCGTTAACGGAAAGCGTTTATGAAATGGTGCTTATCGGCAACACCGAAGCAATAACCCGTTCGGGGCAGTTCGTAAACGTGAAGATAGACGGAGAGTTTTTACGCCGACCCATTTCCGTTTGCGATTACAGTGAAAATTCTTTAATCTTGCTTTATAAAGTAGTTGGTAAGGGAACGGAGAAAATGGCTAAGATGACTGAGGGGCAAGTTTTAGACCTCTTAGTTGGGCTTGGCAACGGATACGACACTGCTAAAAGTGGAAAAACGCCCCTCTTAATTGGTGGTGGCGTTGGTGTTCCTCCTATGTATAACCTTGCAAAAACGCTACTTAAAGAGGGTAAAACCCCGTCGGTAATTTTAGGTTTTAACACTAAAAAAGAAATCTTTTATCTAAAAGAGTTTGAAGAATTAGGCGTAAAAGTTTACGTAACTACCGTTGACGGAAGTTTTGGGATTAAAGGTTTTGTAACGGACGCAATGGAACAGTTAGACTACTCGTATTTTTACACTTGTGGACCTATGCCAATGTTTAAGGCAATAGAATGCACGGCAAAGGGCAGTGGACAATTCAGTTTTGAAGAAAGGATGGGCTGTGGTTTTGGTGCTTGTATGGGTTGCTCTTGTAAAACTAAGTACGGCAATAAACGTATATGCGTGGACGGGCCCGTTTTAGAGAGGGAGGAAATCATATGGTAGACACAAAAGTTACGTTGTCAAATCTTACCCTCGATAATCCCATTATTCCTGCATCTGGAACGTTTGGATACGGCAAGGAGTTTGCTGAGTTTTACGATATAAATATTTTAGGTAGTTTTTCCTTTAAGGGAACAACGCTATCGCCACGTTTTGGTAATCCCACGCCAAGAATTGCAGAGTGTACTTCGGGTATGATAAATTCCGTAGGCTTACAAAACCCCGGTGTAGAATACGTTGTTTCTCACGAACTACCACAAATGAAAAAATATTTTAACAAAAAAGTTATTGCAAACGTTGGTGGTTTTTCAATAGAGGAATACGCAAAGACTGCTGAAATTCTTGATAAAGAAGAACAAGTTGGCATACTTGAAATAAACATAAGTTGCCCAAACGTGCATAACGGTGGTATGGCGTTTGGTACTGACGCCACTAATGTAGAGGCTGTAACTAAGGCAGTTAAAAAGGTTACCACAAAGCCCGTGTATATCAAACTTTCACCTAACGTTACCGACATTGTCTCCATTGCAAAGGCAGTGGAAAACGGCGGGGCAGACGGTATTTCTATGATAAATACAATGCTCGGTATGAGAATTAACTTAAACACTAAAAAACCCGTTATTGCAAATAAAATGGGTGGTTTTTCAGGGTCTGCAATTTTCCCCG
>JAZSDD010000031.1:0-17089 GCA_045530945.1 Christensenellaceae bacterium | reverse complement strand
AGAAAAATCGTTCTATCTGCATGATGTCTAAGATGGCTTTAATTAGTATAATTAACAAAAATCAACCTATAAAGAATATCTTTTTTGGGCTTGTGGATTATATGGCTATGAACAACTTGAATAAATAATTTTTAATGGAGGTAAAACAATGAACGCGGTAATTTACGCACGATATAGTTCGGATAATCAACGCGAAGAAAGTATTGAAGGGCAACTCCGCGAATGTATGGAGTTTGCCAATTCTACCGGCGTTACCGTTGTCGGGAATTATATCGACCGTGCGTTCTCGGCAAAAACGGACAACCGTCCCGAATTTCAAAAAATGATTAAGGACAGTTATAAACATTGCTTCGATATGATTATCGTATGGAAGCTGGATCGTTTTGCCCGCAACCGCTATGACTCCGCGCATTATAAAAATCTCTTAAAGAAAAACGGTGTGAAAGTTGTTTCCGCGAAAGAGTCCATTGCCGAAGGCTCGGAGGGTATTCTTTTGGAATCCGTTTTAGAAGGTATGGCGGAATACTATTCCGCTGAGCTATCCGAAAAGATACTTCGCGGAATGACGGAGAACGCGTTAAAGGGCAAAATGAACGGCGGACAAAGTCCGTTCGGGTATTTCGTCGATGACGATAGAAAACTGCAAATTGACCCCAAAACAGCCCCTATCGTGCAAGATATTTTCACGATGTATGCGGACGGTAAACGAATGCAAGAAATTGTGGATTGGCTGAAAGCAAAAAATATTTGTACGCAAAAAGGCAAGCCGATGCGCGTCAACGTCATACAGTATATGCTCTCCAACCGCAAATACATAGGCGAGTACAAATACCGCAACGTCGTAATTCCCGACGGAATTCCTGCTATCATTTCACAAGAATTATTTCAACGCGTACAAGACCGAATGGTGAAAAATAAAAAAGCCCCTGCTCGGCATAAAGCAGAAGACGATTATTTGTTGACAACCAAACTCTTTTGTGGGAAATGCGGAGCGTATATGGTTGGTGAAAGCGGTAGAAGCTGTCAAAAGAACGTTTATCGCTACTATAAATGCATTACGGCGAAGCGCAAGAAAACGTGTGATAAAAAACCCGTTCGCAAAGAATGGATAGAGCAGGTATGCGTTGAAAAGGCGTTAAAGGTCTTAAATGACGATGCTTTATTGGATGTTTTGACGGATAGAATTTACGAATTGCAGGCGGAAGAAAATCCCCGTTTGCCTTATCTTAAAGAACAACTTTCCGATGTGGAAAAGAAAATCAAGAATATCCTTTCGGCAATCGAGCAAGGCGCATTTTCAGATGCCATCAATGAACGGTTATCTTCGCTTGAAAAATCCAAGAAAGATATTGAAACAGCAATTATACAAGAGCAAATCAAACGCCCGTTTTTAACGAAAGAACAAATCCGTTTTGGGATAGAGAAATTCAAGACGTTGGATATCGATACGCAAGACGGCAGGCAACGTTTGATTGACGGTTTTATCAATGCGGTTTACCTGTACGACGATAAAGTAACGATTATTTTCAACTATAAGGATAGCACGGCAACGGTGTCGATTGACGAGTATAAAAGTTCGGATAATAAAACAAAAACTGCTCCAAAAAATAATCGCTACCCTTTTGGGTGGCGATATTTTTTTGCTGGTGTTTCGGGTGAGAACCTCGGTGCGCCCGTCATATGACGGGCAAGCTTTGATGGGCAAGGGGTTCGTAGCGAAAGCGGAGAACTATCCCGTCACCAGCTCCAAAAAAAGAAAGGAAGGAAAAATCCTTCCTTTCTTTTTTGCAAACCGATAACGGTTTGCGAATTACTGCGCGCAGGTTCGATTTCCTAGCGGAAGACGGCAACCCTTTTGTCGCTACGGATTATCGTTGTTTGCCCGTGCGACATTTCCCCTAACAGGGGAATCCCCCGTCACCAGAATTAAAATGAAAAAACATCCATTGTCGCAATTTCCTATAGGAAGAGCGACAATGGATGTGTTAATCAGTGTATGTAAACCTTTTATATTCAAGTAGCTCTTGTTTATATTTTTTTGCGTATTCTTTTGCCAAGATTAAATCTTGTTCAGAATAATTTCCACACTCGATAGGCGTTGCGCCGGGGATTTGCCCATTAAAATTAATAACGTAGTCACAAAAAGCGATAACGTATGGGAAAAGTTTTTGGCTATCCCACTCGTTAAAAAGCAATAGGTAAAAACCCGTTCTGCAACCCATAGGTCCAAAATACACTATTTCTTCTTTAATTTGAGAATTTCTAAAATAAGTTGCTCCCAAATGTTCTAATGTGTGAATTGCAGGCATTTGCATTGGGGTTTCTCTGTTTGGCGCAGTAAAACGCAAATCAAACGTGGTAACTTTATTATCCTTTTTGCCGTCCACTCTGCTAACGTATAGCCCAGAGAATAAATTTAAATAATTAATCTTAAAACTTTCTATCTTTTCCATAATTATTTTTTATTTTGCTTAGTTTCATCTAAGTATTTATCTATGATTTTATATCTAAAATAATTAGCTTGTCTTTCACTTGAAGCATTACTTTGTTCTAGATCAAGCACCCATTGATAATAGTGGGTAAGTTCATGAACGAAAGAAGATAAAATCTGCTCATGTATTTCTTCTTTTTTATATTCAGTAAGTAATTCCTTTTCTATCGCTGACGCAATACGAATCATTGGCGTTCTTTTAGCAAACCATCTAAAGCCACCATAGGCAAGATTCCCATTTAATAAGCGAATTTTTTCAGCATTTATTATATATACATGGATATTTATGGGGAAAATATAATTTATTCTCAACCATCTTGTAAAAGAAATGAACAACTTTCTTAATTCCTTATCAATTCCGTTTTGGAAATGAAGTAAAATTTCTTTGCTGATTTTTTCTTTGTTTTGTTTTCTTTCAAATCCTTGCCAAAGATTCATGCTATACCTACCTTGCATTATTAGAATAGCATAAAAATTAAAATATGTAAAGATAATTTTTTTATCTAGGGTAGCTGGATGTATCTCCACTGCGTTACGATATACTAACGTATATGCACCCCGCAATCAGTTTATTTAGTAAAAGCAAATACTATTGTTAGATTGCTAACTTCAAATCCATCACACCCCACATATAAAACAAAAAACCCAAGCGCTATGGCTTAGGTTTTTTGTTTGGCAGGGGTAGCTGGATTTGAACCAACGAAGTGACGGAGTCAGAGTCCGTTGCCTTACCGCTTGGCGATACCCCTATGCTATTTTGCTTTCTTATTCTAACAAAAGTAATTGATTTTTACAACTATTTTAACCCTTTTTCCTAAAAAAAATAAAATTTATTTATATTTTTATCTCGTATAAATTTATTGCCCTTTACTACGTTTGCTTTAAATATACGTTTATGATAAAATTATATAGAAAACTGTTGTAGGTGCAATATGGAAAAAAAGGCAAGGTTAAATTTAATAGGTCAGTTATTGTTGTTTGCCGCAACTATCGTGTGGGGAACTTCTTTTTTTATCTTAAAAGAAACTATTGCAACCTATCCACCTATGTACGTTATTGGTTTTAGGTTTTTCTTATCTGCTATAATACTTTTTCTAATATTTATAAAAAGAATAATTAAACTTACAAAAGGCGCGCTAGTTAGGGGGATTGCAGTAGGGCTATGTATTGCCGCCGCCTACCTTACTCAAACTTACGGTTTAGCAAAAACTTCACCAGGCACTAACGCTTTTTTAACCTCTTTATACTGTGTTATATGTCCTTTTTTGTTTTGGCTTTTTTATCGAGTTAAACCAAAACTATATAATATCGTTTCGATGGTTTTGTGCGTTATAGGGCTTGCTCTCGTTGCTTTTTCGGGTGGGGAAGAGAGTGAAAACGAGTTTATCGGTTGTATATTAACTATTATTAGCGCAATATTTTTTGCCCTTCAAATAGTTTTCAACGATAGATTTCAAAAAAATAACGACGATACCTTTCAATTATTATTCGTTCAACTTTTAACCGTTGGCATAATACTTTTAGCAATTTCATTTATCTTTGAGTTGCCCATTCACGGCATAGATAATTATCTGTTTAAAAGGGAGCATTTATTTAACGTTATATATTTAACCCTTGCTTGCACGGTGTTTGCGCAACTTGCTCAAATTCTTGGGCAGAAATACACGCAAGCAAACCAAGCGGCAATCATTTTGAGTTTAGAAGCCGTTTTCGGTGCGTTATTTTCCGTTATTTTTGGCGCAGAACAACTTAGCTTAATTTTATTCTCAGGATTTGTAGTTATATTCCTTTCCGTTCTTATAACGGAACTAAGAGTGGATTTTAGAAAATTACTATCGGGAAAGCTTAAAAACAAAGGCGATATAAACGAGGTTAAAAAGTAACGTTATTTATTAATTAATCTTGACTTTTTTACTGTAATTTAATATAATTAACGGGGATAGGGGTGCAAAAATGGAAAAAGATTTAAAAACAAAAATTAAAATGCTTGAAACACAAAAAATGGCAGCGCAGTTTAATGCAGATAAGCAGGAAAAAATTTATAAAAATTACGCTCGTTTGCCGTTGTATTTGTTTTTACTAATCGTATCTTTATTCTTAGCGTGGGGAATTAGTGACGCTTTGGCTAATGAAGGTGTTGAAGTTATCGAAGGAGTGGAAGTTCCCGTTTACGGAATATGGAGGCTTCAGACTAGTTTTCACGTTTATATGACTTGGGTGTTAATTGGGGCGTTTATAGGCGCGTTCGTTTATTTAATAACCAAAGTTATCGTTTCTGCGAAGATTATAACCATTGAATACTTAAAAATATTTGCAATTAATAATCAATTAGAAGAGAAGAAACAGCTTATAAAAAAACTTCCACCAAACCCGGACAATTAATAAAATAAAAATAAATAAAAAGGATTAAAAATGAGAGAAATATTTGAAAGTGAAATTTCTAAAGTAATTAAAGACCTATTTGTTTCCGCTTGCGAAGATATTCCCGAAAACGTTTTGACTTGTCTTAAAGAAGCAGAAAAAAATGAACAATCGGAACTCGGAAAGGAAATTATTAAAAGAATAATCGACAACGATTTGTTGGCAAGAGAAAAACACTTGCCCATATGTCAAGATACGGGTGTTGCCGTTGTTTTTGCCGAGGTCGGGTACGACGTTCATATTAATGGTGACCTTTATAATGCTATTAACGAGGGTGTTGCCGCCGCTTATACAGACGGTTATTTGAGAAAATCAGTAGTTAAACATCCTTTAGATAGAGTTAACACTAAAAATAACACTCCCGCAATAGTACACGTTAAATTAGTTCCCGGTGATAAAATTAAGTTGAGCGTTGCTCCTAAGGGTGGTGGAAGTGAAAATATGAGTATCGTTAAAATGCTTATTCCCGCCGATGGGGTTGAGGGCATTAAGAAAACGGTGTTAGACGTTGTTACTGCTGGTGGTGGAAAACCTTGTCCTCCCATTATGGTTGGCGTGGGTATAGGCGGAAACTTTGAAAAATGCGCACTCTTAGCAAAAGAGGCTCTTCTCCGTGAGATTGACGACGTTAATGGTGATCCCATTTTGAAAAATTTAGAAGAAGAACTCTTAAAAGAGATTAACGACACGGGTATCGGCGCAATGGGACTTGGTGGAACTGTTACTTGTCTTGCAGTAAAAGTAAACGCACATCCCTGCCACATTGCAAGTTTACCTTTGGCAGTTAATATTCAGTGCCACGCAGCAAGACATAAGATGGCAATTATTTAGGAGGACGTTATGGAACAAGTAAAGAAATTAAAACTTCCTTTAAATGATGAAGAAATTAAAAATTTAAGAGCAGGCGACAAGGTGGAAATTACCGGCGTAATTTACACGGGGCGTGATGCTGCTCACAAAAGATTAGTAGAACTTCTTGATAATAACAAGCCACTTCCTATCGAAGTTAATGGTGGTGCAATTTATTACGTTGGACCAACGCCTGCAAAACCCGGTAGAGCAATTGGCTCGGCTGGTCCTACTTCAAGTTATCGTATGGATGCTTATAGTGAACCTTTATTAGAAAAGGGCTTAAAACTTATGATAGGTAAAGGCCCAAGAGGGGAAAAGTATAGAAACGACCTTATTAAGTACGGCGCAGTTTATCTTTCTGCAATCGGTGGTGCTGCAGCATCCATTTCCGAAACGGTTAAAAAGTGTGACCTCGTTTGTTACGAAGATTTGGGTGCTGAGGCTATTTACAGGTTAGAAGTTGAAGACTTTTTTGCCGTTGTAACATACGATGCTTTTGGTGGCGATCTTTTCAAAGAGGGTATTGAAAAATATAAAAAATAAAGTATAAAATGAAAACACTGTTGATTAGTGGCGTAGCGATAGGGATTATTGCTACGCCACAACTATATTTGCCTAACGGCAAGTTATATTGCTAAAAGCAGTGATATTTTGCTACGCAAAGTTTTATTTTCCCTTTCGGGAAAGTTGTGGCAAATATAATATAACTTTAACCGCAGGTTAAAATATAATTGCTTACGCAGTTGGCGTTCGCTACGCTCGGCTACACTGTTTACTGCGTAAACAATATCACTTTTAGCCACAAGGCTAAAAATATAACTAAATTATTTAACTATTCTGTGGATAAGAAAAGCCCACCATATTTCGCTTTTTGCGAAGTATAGTGGGCTACACTTTTGTTATTGCTTAAAAATCCCTATGTCTATTACAGTTTTTTTCAACAGTGTTTTTTTATTTTTATCTATTTTTTTTAAGATATCTTAAAACGAAAATAAAAACTATAACCAGTTGTGCGGGAATTCCGATTAAGAATATCTGCCAAAGATGAGGAGATGGGAGCGTTAGGGTGTTTACGAGGGTTAAAAATACGCTAAGTATTAGTGACCAAACTAGTAAAGATATGCTCACTGCATTTGCAATTTCCATTTTCCATGCCGATGCAAATATTATAAGTACTATTGCATTAACGGGTATAGCGTATATGTATGGTAACCACTTTTCAAAGGAAAAGTTAAAAATTGAAAGCATAACGTGGCAAAGTACTGCAACAATCCAAACGACACCGAGAGAAAAGAGCAAGGTAAATATTCTTTTCTTGCCAAGATTTTTAATAATGTTAGGCCTAATATTTTTGTTTTCCGAAAGGAGTTTATCAATGGTTATTCCGTAAAAATCGGCAATCTGTTTTAACACTACTAAATCGGGGACTGATTCGCCACGTTCCCATTTTGAAACGGCTTTATCAGAATAATTAAGTTTTTCCGCAAGTTCTGCTTGAGTTAATCCGAACGCCTTTCTGCACGTTACGAGATTTTTTGCAAGATTTTCTTTAATATCCATATTAATTTTGATTTTAGCATAAAAAAATAAAAAAATCAACTAAAACACGTCTTTTTTTGACCTTTCTACCGTTGGTAGAATTTTTAAAACCCTCTCTACCGATTAAAAATTAATTGTAGATAGACCATTTATTAAAGTAGGTTGATGTTTTTATATAACGTGGGGTATAATCTTTTTAGAAAAATTTTTATGGAGAGATAAAAATGAAAATCGCCCTATCATGCGAAACGACAGTTGATCTCACTAATGAACTATTAAATGAATTTAATATAAAAACCGTGCCTTTTTCCGTTCTTCTTGGGGAAGATAATAGATTTGACGGAGAAGTTACTTGTGACGAAATAATTTCTTTCGTTAACAAAAATAAGATTTTGCCAAAAACGGGTGCGGTAAATAAAACGCAATATGACGAACACTTTTCCGCTTTACTAAAATATAACGACGCAGTTATTCATATTTCACTTTCCTCAGAATTATCTTCCGCTTATTCTAACGCAGTGCTTTCTGCAAACGAACTTAAAAACGTTTACGTTATAGATAGCCGTTCATTATCGACGGGTATTGCATTGCTTGCATTATACGCAAGAAAACTTATCGACGAGGGGAAAGAAGTAGATAAAATAGTTGAACTCGTTAAAGAGAGAATTCCCTTCGTTCAAGCAAGTTTTGAACTTAAGCGCGTTGATTGTTTATATAAAGGTGGTAGGTGTGGTATGCTATCCTACCTTGGTGCAAACCTTTTGAGAATTTGCCCACAAATGATTGTCAAGAACGGAAAAATAGTTGCGGGTAAAAAATATAGAGGTAAATATAAATACGTGGTGGAAAATTACGTTAAGGACGTTTTTGAAGATTTTTCCGCCCCCGACCTTTCTACCGTATTTTTAACATACACCACTGCTGACGAAGAGATATTAAATTCAGTTAAAAAGGAATTGAAAAATAGGGGCTTTAAGAATATTTACGTCACTCGTGCAGGCGCAACCATCACAAGCCATTGTGGGGAAGATTGCCTTGGCGTTTTATTCATTAACGACGGTGACAGAATAAAATAAACTCTATTGCATAACAATAAGAAATATTCAATTAAATATTCATTTTAATAAAAAATATTCATAAGAAAATGAAAAAAACGAGAAGATATTTATAAAAAAGTAAAAAAAGGAGTGTTAAATGGTTGACACTTCTTTTTTATGGGTATATAATAAACCCGAAAATAACAAAAAGGAAGAAAATAAAATGGATAAAAAAGACATAAAGAAAGTTGTTTTAGCCTACTCTGGAGGACTTGATACCTCTATCATCATCCCTTGGCTTAAAGAAAACTATAATAACCCAGAAGTTATTGCTGTTGCAGGTAACGTTGGACAAAGTGACGAACTTGAGGGGTTAAATGAAAAGGCTCTTAAAACGGGTGCATCTAAACTTTACGTTTTAGATTTAACTGACGATTACGTTGATAATTATATTATTCCTTGCGTAAAAGCAGGTGCTCTTTATGAAGAATATTTATTAGGAACGAGCCACGCTCGTCCTTGTATTGCAAAAGCGTTAGTTGATATTGCAATTAAAGAAAATGCTGATGCAATCGTTCACGGTTGTACGGGTAAGGGTAACGACCAAGTTCGTTTTGAACTTGCTATCAAACACTTCGCTCCCGAAATGAAAATTATTGCTCCTTGGAGAGAGTGGGATATTAAATCTCGTGATGAAGAAATTGATTATGCAGAGGCACACAATATTCCTCTAAAAATCAATAGAGAAACAAACTATTCAAAAGATAAAAACTTGTGGCACTTATCTCACGAGGGTTTGGATTTAGAAGATCCCGGTAACGAACCTATGTATGAAAAAGAGGGTTTCTTAGAAATGGGCGTTTCTCCCATTAAAGCACCCGATAAGCCCACTTACGTTGAGATTGAATTTTCTAAGGGTGCTCCCGTTGCTCTTGACGGTAAGAAGATGAGCGCAAAGGAAATTATCTTAAAACTTAACGAAGTTGGTGGTGCAAACGGTATTGGATTACTTGATATCGTTGAAAACCGTTTAGTTGGTATGAAGAGCCGTGGCGTTTACGAAACTCCCGGTGGCGCAATCTTATACAAAGCGCATAACGTGTTAGAAACCATTTGTCTTGACAAAATGACCATGCACGAAAAGCAAAAACTTTCCATCACCTTTGGTGAATTGGTTTATAACGGATTATGGTTCACTCCATTAAGAGAGGCTCTTTCTGCTTTCGTTGATAAAACTCAAGAGACCGTTAACGGTAAAGTTAGATTGAAACTCTATAAGGGTAATATGATTAACGCTGGCGTTTGGAGTGAAAATTCACTTTACATTGAAGACCTTGCGTCTTTTGGTGAAAGTGATTACGATCAATCTGATGCAGACGGATTTATCAATCTTTACGGCTTACCCATAAAAGTTCAGGCTATTGCAAACAAGAAAAACAAATAAAAATATTTTGCCGTGTTATTATAAGCACGGCAATTTTTTAAGGTGATTATATGAAAAAAATGTGGACGGGTTGCACTGACGGTGTTACCGATATTAAGGCGGACGAACTTAATTCTTCTATAAAATTTGATAAGCGTTTTTACAAAAACGATATTGAGGGAAGTATTGCTCACGCAAAAATGCTTGCATTTAAAAACATTATTAGCAAGAATGATGCAGAAGAGATTATTAAAGGGCTTGAAGGTATTTTAGCCGATATTGATAGTGGCGCTTTATTAATTGACGATAAGGCAGAAGATATCCATATGTTCGTTGAAGAGGTTTTAACTTCAAGAATAGGGGACGTTGGTAAAAAACTTCACACTGCAAGAAGCCGTAACGACCAAGTTGCGTTAGACGTTAGACTATATTTAAGAGATGAGATTGATAACTTAGTTGATTTATTAAAATCTTTCGTAATGGTTATTGCCGATAAGGCAGAAGAATATAAAGATGCTATTATGCCTGGCTACACCCATTTACAAAGGGCTCAACCCGTAACGTTCGGTTTTCACCTTATGGCATACGCCAATATGTTTTTGCGTGATATCGATAGGCTTTGCGATTGCAAAAAGAGGGTAAACGTTTCTCCGATAGGTAGTTGCGCTTTGGCTGGTACTACTTACGACACTGACAGGGATTACGAGGCGGAACTCTTATCTTTCCCTTCCGTTACCGTTAACGCTATGGATGGCGTTTCAGATAGAGATTTCGTTGTTGAATTTATTTCCTGCGCATCTTTAATTATGATGCACTTATCAAGATTTTCCGAAGAATTAGTGCTTTGGAGTAGTTGGGAATTTAAGTTTATTCAATTATCAGATATGTTCACCACAGGCTCGTCTATAATGCCTCAAAAGAAAAATCCCGATATGGCTGAACTCGTTCGTGGAAAAACGGGTAGGGTATACGGCAATCTTATGGGCATTTTAACCGTTCTTAAAGGTTTGCCACTTGCATATAACAAGGATATGCAAGAGGATAAAGAGGGATTGTTTGACACTATCGATACCGTTAAACTAAGCCTCGAAGTGTTTATTCCTATGATTAAAACGCTCAAAGCAAATAGGGAAAACATGCTCCTTGCGGGTAAGAAAGGTTTTATCAATGCAACAGACCTTGCCGATTATCTCGTTAAAAAGGGCTTGCCCTTTAGATCGGCATATAAGATTGTTGGTGAGACGGTTAGAAAATGCTCGGAAAAAAATATGACGTTAGAAGATTTATCCCTCGAAGAATATAAGGCTATTTCTCCCTTATTTGAAGAGGACGTCTATACGGAAATCTCCCTTTCAACTTGCGTTAATAAGAGAATTTCTAAGGGTGGAACGGGAACGCAAAAAGTTATAGAACAAATTAAGACAGTCAGGGAAAAACTTCAATAAACGCATAAAATCATATATTATTCATTTAGTTATTCATTTTATATAAAAAAAAGAATAAAATAACGAAAAATTTTATAATTTTATGCATAAAAATAGTTGACAGCAACTAAAAAAAGGATTATAATAACTCTCGTAATTTAGAGACGGCGAAACAAATTCGCCAAAAAGGAGAAAACAAAAATGAAAAAAATTATTACACTTATTATGACCGCACTTATTGCAGTTGGTTGTTGTTTCGGCTTAACCGCATGCGGTGGAGAGAAAGTTAAAATTGGTAGCCAATCAGGAACTACCGGTGCAATGTACACTTCTTGCTTAAAGGGTGTTGAATTGTTTAACTATGATACGTTTGCACTTGCTGCTCAAGACTTAAAGAACGGTAAAGTTGAATACGTTGTTGTAGACGGTGCTACCGCAAAGAGTTTACAAAAAGATATCAGTGGTCTTAAAATTATTGACGTAGAATTAAGTTCTGAATACTACGGAATAGCAGTTGATAAGGCTCAACCCAAATTATTAGAAGACATCAACGGTGTTTTAGAGAGCAAAAAGGCTGAAATCGACGCTATTATTGACAAATATATGAATAACGAAGAAGAAAAGTTCGTTGCTATTGAGTCTGCCGTTAAGGATGAAAGTAAGGCTGATAAACAACTTGTTGTTGCAACTAACGCAGAATTCCCTCCATTTGAAGCTATTTCTGGTGATAAATACGTTGGTATTGACATTGAAATTGCAAAAATTATTGCAGACGAATTAGGTTTAGAACTCGTTATCGACAATATGCAATTTGACGCAGTAGTTACCTCTATAGGTACTCACGGTGTTGATATCGGTATGTCTGGTTTAACCATTACTGCTGAAAGAAAGAAAACCGTTAACTTTGCAACTTCTTACTATGTTGAATCACAATACATTTTAACGTTGGAATCAAACACTAAACTTGATGATTGCATGACTGTTATTGACGTTCTTAACGTATTAACTGCAAACAAGTAATTAAATTATTAAAAAACATAAAGGTTTGGTACGTTTCGTGCCAAACCTAATATAAATTTTAGGGATATAACATGATAGATTGGGCTTTAGAGTGGAGTACATTTTATAAACAGTTTATAACTCTTGGTGGTTATAAGAGGCTGTTAGACGGGCTACTTGCAACCGTGGAAATTGCAGTGTTCGGCTTGGTAATAGGTATTATAATAGGTATACTTATTGCAGTAGTCGTAGTGATGCCGAAATATAAATTATTGCCGAGAATACTTAACGGAATATGTAACGTTTACGTTGCAATTTTCCGTGGAACACCTATGGTTGTTCAACTTCTCTTAGGACATTACTTATTGTTGCCTTTACTTGGAATAAACGTTTCAGGTGTGTTTGAGGCAGTTATAATTTTTGGATTAAATTCAGGCGCATACGTTTCTGAAATAATGAGATCTGGTATTCAATCGGTTGACGCTGGACAGTTAGAGGCTGGCAGAGCAGTTGGTTTATCTTTTTGGACGGCTATGGGGAAGATAGTTATTCCTCAATCAATTAAGAATATATTACCAACGCTTGGTAACGAATTTATTTCTTTAATTAAGGAAACGTCAGTAGTTTCTTTCATTGCTATAACTGATTTAACTAAGGCGTTAAAGTTAATAGGTGATGCTACGTATCACTATTTCGTTCCCTATATTATGCTTGCACTTATATATTTAGTTTTAGTTTTACTTATTACTTGGGGAATTAGAGTTATGGAAAGGAGGCTTAAGAGAAGTGATAGATAATAATACTTCGGCGAAAAATAACGCCGTATTTTCCATAAGAGATTTAGAAAAAAGCTTTGGCGACAATAAAGTATTAAAAGGGTTAAACCTTGATATATATTCGGGTGATAAAATCGTTATAGTTGGAGCTTCTGGTTGTGGTAAATCCACCTTTTTAAGATGTCTAAACTGTCTTGAAGATCCAACGGGTGGGCATATTTACTTTGACGGAGAGGACCTTGTGGATATGAACGTTGATATAAACGTTCACCGTCAAAAAATAGGTATGGTTTTCCAAAACTTTAATCTATTTAACAACTTAACCGTGTTGCAAAATATAACTCTTGCGCCCATAACTATTGCCAAAAAGAAAATAAGAAAAATTAAGTGTAAAAACTTCTTTACTAAAATTGCTAATATCTTTAGAAAGGACAAAAAAGATTTAATCGAAATTAAAGCAAGTATTGAAGAGGTTAAGGAAAAGGCAAACAAAAAAGCACTTGAATTGCTTGCAAAAATAGGGCTTGAGGAAAAGGCAAACGTTTATCCCTCAACGCTATCTGGTGGTCAAAAACAAAGAATTGCAATAGTTCGTGCGCTTGCTATGGAACCAGAAGTTATGCTTTTTGACGAACCGACTTCGGCTCTTGACCCCGAAATGGTTGGTGAGGTTTTACAAGTTATGACTGACCTTGCAAAAGAGGGTATGACGATGGTTATCGTAACTCACGAAATGGGCTTTGCTAAGAACGTTGCAAATAGAGTTTTGTTTATGGACGAGGGCGTAATAAAAGAAGAAGCATCTCCAAAAGAATTCTTTGAAAACCCCAAGAACGAAAGACTTAAAGAGTTTTTATCCAAAGTTTTATAACTTGATAATATATTTTAATTTAGAATTTAGACCGATTGAAAATCAATCGGTCTTTTTCTTTATTAGGTTTTTATTTTTCTCTAAAACGTCCATATATCTATATGCGGAACGATATCTTATAGGACGGTAGGTGGGCTTATCTATAAAAATAAAGGCAAAAAGAAAATCTTCTTTATCAAGCCAAATAATTTCTAATAGTTTGCCCTCTTTTATTCTTTTTTTAATTTGATTATGATATGGATACATAAGTTAATTATGCGTAGATTTTATAAGGGATATTCGTGGATTTTGCACGAAAGGAAAAGTCGCTAAAAATAAAATAAAAAAAGTTTAAAATTTTGCCTTAAAAGGGTTGACAAACAGTTCTATAAGGTGTACAATTTAGTAAAAATTAGCACTTAACCAAAAAGAGTGCTAACAATAACGGCAAAAAAGTGCCAAAGGGATAAAAATGAAACTTTCAGAAAGAAAGAGAAAAATTTTAGGGTACGTTATAGACGATTATATTTCTACTGCGCAACCCGTATCCAGTAAGAGTATTACGGAAAAATATATGAAGGATATAAGTTCTGCAACGGTTAGGAGTGAACTTGCGGGGCTTGAAGAACTTGGTTATCTAAACCAACTTCACACGTCGTCTGGCAGAGTTCCATCTATTGAGGCTTATAAACTTTACGTTTCTGAACTTATGGATAGAGGCAACCTTTCGGGGGAAGAACTTGTTGCCATTAAAGAGGCGTTTAAGGATAGAGCGGATAATTTAGAAGAGGTCGTTCAAAACACCGTTAAGGTAATTAGCGAACTCACAGATTACACTTCCGTTGCGTTTACTTCTTACGGGGACAAGGAAAAAATTCTTAAACTGGATATATTCAAGTTTAAGCCTACCCAAGCACTTTTACTTATCGTTACCGAAAATATGCTCATACGTGATAAATTCATTGATATTCCCGAAAATATGAGTGACGAGCAGTTGAAAGACGCTGGCAATATTATTTCTAAAATTTTAGTTGGCAAAACTCTTAAAGAAATTTCCGGAATTCAAGAATTAATTGCAGAAGAGTTTGATGCTTATAGAGAGATTTTTTCAAGAGTAATCTCTGCTATTGAAGAATACGTTGAAAAGGACAGAGTAAACGTAGAAATTGCAGGTGAAGGTAAAATTCTTAATCACTCAGAGTACAGTAGTGACGGGGAAAAGGTTAAGAATTTCCTATCAGTCGTAACGAGCAAGGATAAACTTTACGATATTTTGTCTAACGAGGACGATAGCATTGAGATAAACATTAAAATTGGCGGTGAGAGTGAAAAGAACTTGCCAAATGATTGCTCGTTAGTTACTGCAACCTATTCTGCTGGTGGCGTGAAAATTGGTAGTTACGGCGTTATAGGTCCACTTAGGATGGATTATCAAAAAGTCGTTTCCGTTTTAGAGGGAGTTGGCAGAATTTTAGAGGATATCTTAAACAATAAAAAATAGAGGTTAAAAATGGCTGAAAAAGAAGTTAAGAAAAAGAGCGTGAAAGAAGAGGCTCTTATAAAGGAGAATCAAGAATTAATCGCAGAGATTGAAAAACTTAAAATTGAGGCAGAAGAAAATAAAAACAAGTGGATGAGAAGCGTTGCAGAGTTTGATAACTATAAAAAACGCAATGCAAAAATGTGGCAAGAAGCCTTTAACGAGGGTGTTTCAAGCATAATATTAAAAATTCTTCCCGTAGGCGATAATCTTGAATGGGCTTTATCAATAGGTTTAGATGAAAAAACCGAGCAAGGCGTTAGAAATATTAAAAAGAAATTCGACGAAACTCTTGCGGGGATTGGTATCGAGGAAATTAACCCGATAGGAAGTGAGTTTAACCCTAACGAGGCTGAGGCTGTTATGATGGTTGATGCAGAGGAAGGGGAAAAGGCAGATACGGTAAAACAAGTTCTTCAAAAGGGCTACCGTATGAAAGATAAAATAATAAGGTACGCTAAGGTTAGCGTTATTAAATAAAGGGTGGCTTAAATAAGCTTGCCAAAAAAATTAAAGAAAATCAAGGAGATATAAATTATGAAAACTATAGGTATTGACTTAGGAACAACAAACTCGTGCGTTGCCGTTATGGAAAACGGTGAACCCGTTGTAATTGCAAATGCTGAAGGAGCAAGAACTACCCCCTCGGTAGTTGCTTTCCAAAAGGACGGTTCAAGATTAGTTGGTCAGGTTGCAAAGCGTCAAGCAGTTGCAAACGCTGATAGAACGGTTACATCCATTAAAAGACATATGGGTGAAAACTACAAGGTAGACATCGATGGAAAGGGTTACACCCCACAAGAAATTTCCGCTATGATTTTATCTAAACTTAAAAAAGATGCTGAAAGTTATCTTGGCGGAACGGTAACTGACGCTGTTATTACTTGCCCTGCATACTTTTCAGACAGCCAACGTCAAGCAACTAAGGACGCAGGTAAGATTGCAGGACTTAACGTACTTCGTATTATAAACGAGCCTACCGCCGCTGCTCTTTCTTACGGACTTGACAAGGAAGGCAAGAACCAAAAGGTTATTATTTACGACCTTGGTGGTGGTACGTTTGACGTTTCCATTATGGAAATTGGCGACGGTGTTTTTGAAGTTTTAGCAACCAACGGTAACTGTAAACTCGGTGGTGACGACTTTGATAACAAAATTATTGAATATTTAGTTGCTGAGTTTAAGGCAAAAGAGGGTATTGACCTTTCAAAAGATAAACTTGCAATGCAAAGATTAAAGGAAATGGCAGAAAAGGCTAAAATTGAACTTTCTGGTATGACCACTACTAACATTAACATCCCCTTTATCACGGCAGACGCAACAGGTCCTAAGCACTTGGACGTTGACCTTACTCGTCAAAAATTCGACGCTCTTACAAGAGATTTAGTTGAGGCAACCGTTATTCCTATGAAACAGGCTATGGCGGACGCTAAACTTTCTTATTCTGAAATTGATAAGGTTGTTTTAGTTGGTGGCTCAACGAGAATTCCCGCAGTTATCGAAGAAGTAAGAAAGATAACTGGCAAAGAACCTTTCAAGGGAATTAATCCAGACGAATGCGTTGCAATCGGTGCTGCTATTCAAGGTGGCGTTCTTTCTGGTGAAGTTAAAGACGTTTTATTATTAGACGTTACTCCTTTATCACTTGGTATCGAAACTCTCGGTGGCGTTTGCACCAAACTTATTGAAAGAAACACCACTATCCCCGTAAAGAAATCGCAAGTATTCTCTACCGCT
>JAZSDD010000053.1:0-2596 GCA_045530945.1 Christensenellaceae bacterium | reverse complement strand
TGACCCAAGGAGTTGAGTGGAACCATTGTCTTCCTAAGACCGCTTGGCCTCCGACTTGGTTATGAGTTGTTTCGGTGGATGCGTAAACGGTGGTGGACAACCTTTTGTTGATGCATTTACTCGTTCTGATAGAGATTACAAAGGCATGAGAGCAAAGGGACTTTACTCTGACGATGCTGGTATGGAAAAGAGAAAGAGCCACGATAACGAGGCTATTAAAGAACTTTACAAAAATTATTTTGGTGAAGTTGGCGGACATAAGGCTCACGAACTCTTACACACCCATTACGAACCTAAAAAGAAATAATAAATAGGTAAAATTAAACGGCAATCGCAAAATGCGATTGCCGTTTTTTATATACAATTTAATTTATACTGAATAGAGGATATCTGAGTATGCTGGGAAAGGCCAGTATTTTTTAGCAACGATTTTTTCAAGTTCGTCAACCGGCTTTCTTAAATCTTTCATTGCGCCCAAAACGTCTTTTTGGTATTTGCTTGATCTCTTTTTAATATCCTTTTCAGTTTTTACACTCTTAGACTTTTCTTCAAGAACTAACTGCGCAGAATACGCTTGGTCGGTGAGGGAGGAGATTTTTTGTAATATTTCTTCCTCTGCCTTGCAAGAAACACCTATTTCTTTTTTAATTTGAATAGTTTTAGCAAGTTCTTTCATATTGGTAACGCAAGCGGGGATAATCTCACGCTTGGTCATCTCTAACATCGTTCTTGCCTCGATATTTATAGTTTTGCAGTAGTTTTCAAGGAGTATTTCCATACGAGCCTCAATCTCTTCTGCATTTAGAACGCCAAAAGAGGATAGGAGATTAACGTTCTTCTCGTCGGTATATCTAAATAGTGCAGAGGGGGTGTTGTCAAGGTTTAATAACCCTCTCTTTTTTGCCTCTTTTTTCCACGCTTCACCATAACCGTTACCGTTAAAGAGAATGCGTTTATGGTTATTATACGTTTCTATAATTAAAGAAATTGCTTTGTCTTCTAAATTGTTTGCTTTTTCAATCTCGTCTGCAAAATACTTAATAGACTCAGCAACTGCCGTGTTTATCATCGTCGTAGGACAGGAAATATTGCACTCAGAACCCAACATTCTAAACTCAAATTTGTTTCCAGTAAATGCAAAAGGAGAAGTTCTATTTCTATCGGTATTATCCTTTTTAACTTCCGTTTTTATTCCACTTGCAGTGTTAAAGTTTTCCGCAGTCTTTTCGTTATATTCTTTTCCAGAAGAAAGGTTTTCTAATATACCTTCTAATTCATCCCCTATATACATAGAAACTATTGCAGGTGGGGCTTCGCTTGCGCCAAGTCTATGGTCGTTTCCAGCAGAGGCAACGGATAATCTTAGTAAATCTTGGTGTTTATCAACGGCTCTAATTACGGCGCATAAGAATAGTAAAAATTGTAGGTTTTGCTTAGCGTTTTTACCTGGGTCAAATAAATTTTCACCCTCTAAAGTTGACATTGACCAGTTGTCGTGTTTACCGCTACCGTTTACGTCTTGGAAAGGCTTTTCATTAAGCAAACAAATAAGGTCGTGCTTTTCTGCAAGCTTTTTCATAGTTTCCATAGTGAGTTGGTTTTGGTCTGCCGCAACGTTAACCGCCGTGTAAATAGGTGCAAGTTCGTGTTGAGCGGGAGCAACTTCGTTATGTCTTGTCTTTGCTGGGATACCAAATTTCCAAAGTTCCACGTCCAATTCTTCCATAAAAGCAAGAACTCTTGGACGAATATTTCCATAGTAATGGTCTGCCATTTCTTGACCTTTGGCAGGGTTAGAGCCAAATAACGTTCTACCCGTAAACATTAGGTCTTTTCTTTGAAGATAATTTTTCTTGTCAATTAAAAAATACTCTTGTTCTGCACCAACGGTAACTATAACGTCTTTGCATTTTTTGCCTAATAAATTAAGCAATCTTTTTGCTTGTTCAGTCACTGCCTTTGTGGAACGTAAAAGGGGAGTTTTTTTATCTAAAACTTGTCCTTGATAGGTGGAAAATGCCGTGGGAATACAAAGTGCACCGTTTTTTACGAAAGCGTAAGAAGTTGGGTCCCAAGAAGTATAGCCTCTTGCCTCAAAGGTAGAACGCAAGCCACCGTTAGGGAAACTTGAAGCATCACCCTCGCTTTTTATAAGTTCCTTGCCGGAGAAATTCATAATCACCGAACCGTCGTCAACGGGGGAGATAAAACTATCGTGCTTTTCTGCGGTAACACCCGTCATCGGCTGAAACCAGTGAGTATAGTGGGTTGCACCCATTCTTATTGCCCAAGTTTTCATTGCCTCTGCAATTTTGGAGGCAAGTTCTTTGGATATAGGTTTATTTTCGTTAACCGTCGCCTTAAATTCTGCAAAATCTTTCGCAGACATGGCTTTTTTCATTTTCTTATCGTCAAAAACGTATTCTGAGAATATTTCGGGAACGGAAATCATTTTTTTCTCCTAAAGTTTATTCCCTTTGATTATATCACCTGAAGGATAAAAATACAATTATTTTAAATGAATATTTTAGTTTATCAACTTTTTTTCATTAAATTTAATAAAAAAGACGATAAAAATTAAAAAAAATACTTGATA
>JAZSDD010000050.1:0-12948 GCA_045530945.1 Christensenellaceae bacterium | reverse complement strand
CTTTTTAAACGCACTACGAGAGGAAAATAATAAAATCACTTATTTTGAAAAAAATTCAAGCACAGATTAAAACTCTAAAAAAGGGGTGTAACCATTATGACTAGAGAAATAGAGATTGCTTTTGAAAAGATTTCCTATCTTCTTGAAGAGAGAAAATTTACAGAACTTAAAGAAATTATACTCAACACCGAACCTGTTGACCTTGCCTCTTTTATGGAAAATAATTTGGACGAAAAAGAACAGATTTTATTTTTCAGATTAATTCCTAAAGAGATTGCGTCGGACGTTTTTATAGAACTTGACGCAGAAATGAAACAAGATTTAATTCGTGCTTTTTCCGACGTGGAACTAAAAGCCGTCTTAAAAGATATGTTTTTAGACGACACCGTTGACGTTATCGAAGAAATGCCTGCAAACGTGGTTAAGCGTATTCTAAAAGCCTCAGATCCTGAAAATAGAAAGACGATAAACGAACTATTAAATTATCCCGAAGATTCTGCAGGCTCTATAATGACAACTGAGTACGTTTCCTTATCAGAGCATCTTACCATTGACCAGGCCATTGAAAAGATTAGGAAAATAGGTCCGGATAAAGAAACCATATACACTTGCTACATAACGGATAATAAAAAACACCTTATCGGCGTTACAACGGTTAGAAACTTACTTCTCGCTAATAAAGATGAAAAAGTTTCAGATATTATGGATTATAACGTTATAACCGTAAACACCACCGACGATAAAGAAGACGTTGCGCTAAAACTTTCAAAATACGGATTCCTCGCTCTTCCCGTAATTGATAAGGAGGGGTGTATCGTTGGCATAATAACGGTTGACGACGCAGTGGACGTTATTCAGGAGGAAACGGAAGAAGATATTCAAAAGATGGCGGCTATTTTGCCAAACGAAAAGCCATACCTAAAACAATCTATGTTTAGTATATGGCGTTCGAGAGTACCTTGGCTTATATTACTTTTATTCGCCTCCACTTTTACAAGTATGATTTTAGCCCATTACGAAGAAAAACTATCAACCATATTAACGGCGTTCGTGCCAATGTTGATGGGGGCGGCGGGTAACGCAGGTGGACAAACCTCCGTTACTATAATAAGGTCGATAGCCGTTGGAGAAATTAGCTTTAGAGATTTACTTAAAGTTTTACTAAAAGAATTTACCGTTGCCATTATTATAGGTTTATCAGTTGGATTAGTATGTTTTTTGAAAATTCTACTTATCGATAACTTATATAACGAAATATCTTTAACTACAAACTTGGTAATTTCAACCGTTTGTTCTTTAAGTATAATAATGGCAAAACTCGTTGGGTGTATTCTCCCACTCGTTGCTAAAAAAATTAAACTTGACCCGGCAGTAGTTGCAAGCCCTCTAATGACAACTATAGTAGACGTTTTATCCTTAGTTATCTATTGTAGTATGGCAATAGCCGTTTTAGGATGAGATTATGCATATAACAATCAGAAAAATTTGCTCAGATGATAAAATAAAAGTAATTGAAATGATGCAAGAGTTTTACTCTTCTCCCGCTGTTTTTACAAACGGTTCTATGGAAATTTTTAACGCAAACGTAAACACTTGCCTAAAAGAAAGCCCATATTTAGAGGGTTTCGTTTTTGAAGATAACGGCGAAATTATCGGTTACGGAATGGTTGCTAAAAGTTTTTCCACCGAGTTTGGAAAACCTTGTTACTGGATAGAGGATATTTACATCACCGAAACCTACCGTGGCAAAAAAATAGGCAAACTCTTTTTTGACTTTGTTTTTGATAAATATAAAGACGGAATATTTCGCCTTGAAGTTGAAAAAGAAAATAAGCGTGCCGTTAAATTATACGAAAAATGCGGTTTTACCTATCTTCCCTATTTAGAAATGAAAAAGTAAAAAGCACCCCGATTGCATTTAAGGTTTTTTAGTCATTACAAAAGGATAGCAATAGTTTTGCTATCCTTTATTTTTTTGCAAAAAACGACTTTTATTTGAAAGTATAATGTGACATACACTCAAAAATTTTTACCACCAAAGTAAAAATTAATTAATTAAAATATGTTAATTATTTTAATTTGTAAAAACGCTCCATTACCCTAACAAGCTTCGGTCTATTGTATCGCTGAAGTATTACAAATATACAATCAATCAACATAGACAAAATTGAAGTTATGACAAATGCTATCGCAGCACCTAAAAAAGGTATTATAGCTATTGGTAACAAGCTAAGTAGCATAATGACCTCGTGCACGATTTCTGCTTGACAAGTCGCCCCGACGATTTCTTTAATTGTTTTTTGGTTTGTATCAAACGTTTCCGGGTTATACGTAGGAATATATTTTTTCCATTCACGCACACGGAGTAGTTTATATAATTTCTTTTCAAACTTTTTTTCACAAAACCATGCGCTTTTATAATTTGCATTATTCTTCATAATTAGATTAACAACAGTTCCAACTGTAAGCCTCATCGAAAAATGATAAAGAGTAACACCAGTCGTAATTGTAATAACTTCGACAATAGAATTTCCTGTTACAATGAAAATTGGCAATAATATTGCAAATCCTATAAACAAGAATACGGTTATCAAAATCATTTTTTTTCTCAATGCGATATCCTCATAAGTTCTTATCTTTCATTGAGTTTATTATATCAAAAAAAACAATTATATTCAAGTATTTTAATAATTTGCTCTGCAATGGGTAAATACAACTAGTGCGTCAGTAATATTTCCTATTACTGACGCACTAAGCAATCGGGGTTTTAATTTTATTTATTTCTTTTCAAGTAACGCCTTAATATCTTTTAGTAAATCTTCGGTAGTGGGGTTTGCAAGGCGATCTAATCTTGCCTTTTCTTCTTCAGCCTTTTTAGCCTCTTCTTTTTGTCTTTCTTCTTCTGCTTTCTTTTCGGCAAAATATTCTTTAACAGCCTCTCTGTTAGAAAGTTTAATGCCTTTTGCTTTTAACGCTTTCTTATCTTCTTTAGAAATAATAAGTTTTCTAAGACCTTCTTTAAATTCGTCGTTCTCTTCACGAAGTTTGTTCATAATCTTTACGATAGAGAAAAGCACGATTGCAATTAATAAAAAGTTAATAATGGCACTGATGAACGCACCCCAATCGATATAAATAGAATTTGCAAGGTCAACGACTCCGTCTACCTCAACCTTAGAAAGATAGGTAATTGCGCCAGACAAACCTTCTTTTCCTAAAATTAAAGCAATTATCCAGTTGATAATGGGCTTTAAGATATAATTAGAAAGTCCGTTAACGATACCCGTGAACGCACCGCCGACGATAACGCCGACAGCCATATCTAACACGTTACCTCTTGTTATAAACTTTTTGAATTCGCCAAAAAATTTCTTCATAAGTTTCTCCTTTTTTATTAAATTTTAATCTATTTACCCACGCAAAAACGTGAAAAAATATCGTTTATAATCTCTTCCGTTGCCGTTTTTCCTGAAATTTCCCCAAGAGCGTCCCACCCCTCTTTTATGTCGATAGCCACAATATCAAGGGGGGCGTTTTTAACCATTGAAAGGGCAAATTCAAACTTTTCTTTGGCTCTTTTTAACGCCTCGTAATGGCGTTCTTCAGATAGAAAATCTCCGTTATAATCAACGCCGTTACCAACGGTTTTTTCATAGATTAATTGTTTTAATTTATCTAAATTCTCTTTTTTAAGGGCAGAAACGTAAATATCGGCACGGCTATCTTTTTTATCGCTTTTATCCGTTTTATTTAGCACGGTAACCACGTTTTTATCTTTTACTATTTGATAAATTTCCTCGTCGTCTTGATTAATCTCGCCACAATCCATAACAAACAATATAAGGTCTGCGCTCTCTAAAAGTTTTTTAGAACGGATAACGCCAAGTTCTTCTATCTTGTCCCCACTCTCCCTAATACCAGCAGTGTCAAAGAAGTTAAACCTAACTCCGTTAATATCAATAGAACCCTCGACGACGTCTCTCGTTGTTCCAGCAACGTCGGAAACAATAGCCTTGTCCGTGTTAAGAAGTGCGTTTAGTATGGAACTTTTACCCGTGTTAGGCTTTCCACAAATAGCAACGCTAACGCCGTTTTTCAAAACTCTACCCGTTGAAAAGGTGGATAAAAGTTTTTCAATTTCATAATTAACGTCACTTAAATTTTTTATCAAAACGTCCTCTGAAAGTTTATCAAGATTTTCTTCGGGATAGTCCATATCCACGTCAATCCCCGATAAAACTTCGGTAACTTTATCTTGCAACGAACAAATTTTAGCGTTGAGTTTTTCACGGTAAAGAGAATACCCCGCTTTTACCCCGCTCAAACTTTCTGCGTTAATCATATCGATAAGCCCCTCGCAAGAAGAGAGGGAAAGTTTACCGTTAACAAAAGCACGCCTCGTAAACTCACCGTTATCAGCAAGCCTTGCACCATTATTTAGAATTTCCCTTAAAATGCCTTTTACGATTGCAACGCCACCGTGCGAGTGAATTTCCACCGTATCTTCCCCAGTAAAAGATTTTGGCGCTTTAAAATATACGCACATGCCAAAATCGGAAAACTTTTCCGTTTTTATCTCTCCAACGTACATTTTATTTGGAATAAAACGAGAAACTTCTGTTTTTTCCAAAGGGAAAAAGATTTTCTCCGCCACCTTTAAAGGGCTATCTCCACTAATTCTAATAACCGCAACACCCGCCGCCCCAAGCGCCGTAGATATTGCGGCAATATTATCGTTTTTCATACGCTATACTTAATAATTAAACTTATTTTTCGTTGAAATCAAAAGGGTCATCCCCACCCTTTTCTTGTTCAAACTCTTCAAAAGGACTATCTGGCTCTTTCGTGGTGTTTTGCCCCGTTTGGCTTGCACCGTATCCTCCTGCGTTAGGATTTGCTCCACCGTAAGGATTATATCTATGCCCGTAGTAGCGTGAGCGCATATATTCGTTAAAGTTTATGGCTTTTTTCTTTCTAATAACGAACGCCATAATCGGGAAAAGCCCTAAAACGGAAAGAACAGTTGCAAGAACGTATCTTTCCGGCCAGAATTTTCTAAACAAACCGATATAAACGAGCACGGTTACAAAAATACTAACTATTGATAAAACGTTAGAAACTAAACTCATAATTGCTAATATTGTACCAATAACCATCTGGTTGGAATAAGGATAAATTATACCTTTAACAAAAACGGTGTTGTCAGAGAAAATATAGGGCGAAAAGCCCATTGCTTTAAGACTTTGATTATACGTTTCGTAACTTGCAAGATATACTTCTCCGCCTTGCAAATAGTATCCAATTAACGGGAAATTTGCTAAAACGGTTATGGTAAGAGCGATAACCTCGTTTAAAACGAAAATTATCGTTGCAAATGTAGCAAAATTTTTATAAGGCTTTCTACCAATTATAATAGTTCCCATAATTTTAGCAGGAACGTATATCCACGCAAATGGAATAAAAGATAGCCACGCACATTTTAAATTTTGTCTTTTAGCAAGCGTAAAAAGACCTATCGAACGGAAAAGATATAACGCTATAACGATGGTTAACCATATAATTGCAAACGTCAACACTTCAGCTGGTAGTATCTCTATCGCTTGAAATCCGTTATTTAAGATTATTTTTTTTATATTTGACATATAAACTCCATATTAATATGCTCTTGCGAACACTACTTTATGCTTAGCAGGTTTTCCACAAATAGCGCATTTTTCTGGAACGCCCTCTTCGTCAACCATAACTCTTGCAGTAGTTTGAGCAACCTCTTTTAGTTTATCCTCACACTCTCTGCAACCACACCAGCCTGCTTTAACGAAATTTTGCCCGTCTACGCCCTTAATTATACTATCTAAATCTTCCGCTTCAACAATGCGTGCATCTCTTCTCTTTCTTGAGTTTTCAAGCATATCCTTTTGAATAGTTTCAAGCAATTCGCTAATAAACTCGTTAAGATTATCCAAAGATACCGTTTGTTTTTCAAAGTTATCTCTTCTAACGACTATTGCTTGATTATTTTCAATATCACGAGGTCCGATTTCAACACGAACGGGAACGCCTTTCATCTCCCACTCGTTGAACTTCCAACCAGGACTCATATCCCTAACGTCCGTTTCTGCTCTAAATCCCTTAGCAATCAAACCCTCTTCAACTTCTTTAGCCTTTTCAATAACGCCACCTTTATGCGCAGCAATAGGCACGATTATTACTTGAACGGGAGCAACCTTTGGAGGTAAAACTAATCCCCTTTGGTCACCGTGTGCCATTATTATTGCACCTATCATACGAGTTGAAGTTCCCCAAGAGGTGGTATATCCGTACTTTTGCTTTCCGTCTTTATCTAAGAACTTAATATCAAACGCTTTTGAGAAGTTTTGACCAAGATAGTGAGAAGTACCTGCTTGCAAACTCTTACCGTCAAGCATCATTGCCTCAACACCGTAAGTAGCAACTGCGCCTGCAAACTTTTCCTTTTCCGTCTTTCTACCCGTAATTACGGGGATAGCCAAAGTTTCTTCAAAGAAGGTTTTATAAACGTTAAGCATTTGCATCGTTTCTTCAATCGCCTCTTCTTCGGAAGAGTGAACGGTGTGACCTTCTTGCCACAAAAACTCACTCGTTCTAAGGAAAGGACGGGTGGTTTTTTCCCAACGCATAACGTTACACCATTGATTCATCATAACGGGTAAATCTCTATAAGATTGAATCCATTTTGCGTACATCGTTCCAATAACCGTTTCACTTGTAGGACGAATTGCAAGTGGCTCTTCTAACTTTCCACCACCAGCGTGGGTAACTACTGCAACCTCTGGCGCAAAACCCTCAACGTGTTCTGCCTCCTTAGTGAAAAAACTCATAGGTATTAATAAAGGAAAATATGCGTTTTTTGCACCCGTTTTCTTAAAACGAGCGTCCATATCCTTTTGTATGTTTTCCCATATAGCGTAACCGTATGGACGAATAACCATCGTTCCTTTTACAGGACCGTAGTCAACGAGTTCCGTTTTAAGCACAACGTCTGTATACCATTGCGCAAAATTTTCCTTAATGTCAGCAATTTGAGTTACGAATTTGTTTTCTTGCATAATATTCTCCACACATATAAATTAAGGCGCACTGCACCTATTATAATATTTATTTTAGTATATATAATTAAATCACGACTGCAACGGTAATGTCAAGTTTTTTATAATAATTTACACAAAAAGACTTGAAAAAGGCTTGAAAATAAACCTCTCTTGCTATATAATATATCCATAACAAAATACACGGGCTAATTCTTTTCGCCCTATAGTAGGAGGATTATTATGGACAACGTTAAACAACTTACCGTTAATTCGATAAGAGTATTATCCGCCGAAGCAATTCAAAAGGCAAACTCCGGTCACCCCGGTATGCCATTAGGTTCTGCTCCTATCGGATATTCTATTTTTACTAATATGACTTTTAACCCGAAAGATACTTCTTTTGATAATAGAGATAGATTCGTTCTTTCAGCAGGTCACGCTTCTATGCTTGACTATTCACTATATTATCTCTTTGGCTTTGGTCTCACCAAAGAAGATATTATGAACTTCCGTCAACTTGGAAGTCGTACCGCCGGTCACCCCGAATACGGTGTTTGTCCCGGTGTTGAAACTTCTACAGGTCCGTTAGGACAAGGTATTGCAAACGCCGTTGGTATGGCTATTGCAGAAAATTACCTTGCTAATAAATTTAACACGCCCGACTTTACTATCGTTGACCACTATACCTACGCTCTTTGTGGCGACGGTTGTATGCAAGAAGGTATTGAAAACGAGGCTGCATCACTTGCAGGCGCTCTTAAACTCGGCAAACTTATCGTGTTCTACGACGATAACGATATAACCATCGAAGGTAGCACCGACATTACCTTTACCGAGGACGTTGGCAAGAGACACGAGGCTCTCGGTTGGCAAGTTATCAAGGTTAAGGACGCAAACGATATCGGCGCACTTAATAGAGCAATTAAAAAGGCAAAAGCAGAGAAAGAAAAACCCTCTCTTATTATCGTTAAATCAGAAATTGGATACGGTTCTCACCTCCAAGGCAACGCAGGTTGTCACGGCGCTCCCTTAGGAGAAGAGGGCGTTGCAACCTTAAAGAAAAACCTCGGTTGGACGGAAGCACCATTTGAAGTTCCAGAAGAAGTATTTAAACACTGCAAAAAGTTCGGTTCTAAGGGAAGAAGAGCGCAAAAAGCGTGGAAAGAAACCTTTAAGGCTTACGCAGCAAAATATCCCGAACTTGCAGAAGAATACAAGGCTTGGAAATCAAGAAAACTTCCCGACCTTAAATCTATTGAAGAATTATGGCAATTTGAAAAGGACGATGCTTCAAGAGGATACGGAAACACCGTTCTCAACAAGATTGCAAAATACGTTCCAAACCTCGTTGGTGGTAGCGCAGACTTAGCACCTGCAAATAAATCAAACATTAAAGCAAGAGGTGGATACTCCGCAGTAGATAAGAGCGGTTCAAATATGGCGTTCGGTATCAGAGAACACGCAATGGCTGCAATCTGCAACGGTATGTACTTACACGGTGGACTTATTCCCTATTGCGCAACCTTTGCCGTTTTCTCCGATTATATGAAAAACGCAATGAGAATGTCTGCAATTATGGAAATTCCCGTTATCTATATCTTAACGCACGACTCTATCGGCGTTGGTGAGGACGGACCTACCCATCAACCTATCGAACACCTTGCAGGACTTCGTGCAATGCCTAACCTCAGAGTTTATAGACCTGCTGACGGAAAGGAAACTACCGCTGCTTGGATTAGCGCGCTTACCGGTAAAAATCCGTCTTGCTTATTCTTATCAAGACAAAATCTCCCACGTTTAGAAAACTCCGGCGAATTGGCATTCAAGGGTGGATATATCCTCAGTGATAGCCAAAAGAAAAAACCCGATGCAATTATCATTGCAACCGGTTCTGAAGTTTCTCTCGCTATGAACGCAAAAGAGGTTCTTAATGCAGAAGGAGTTGACGTTAGAGTTGTATCTATGCCTTGCGTAGAGGACTTTGAAGCACAAAGCGAAAAATATAAAGAAAGCGTACTCCCCTCTTCCGTTCGCGCAAGAGTAGCGGTTGAGGCAGGCGCATCAATGTGCTGGTATAAATACGTTGGCTTAGACGGAAAGATTGTTGGTATCGACACTTTCGGTGCATCAGCCCCCGCTAAGAAATTGTTTGAAAAGTTTGGTTTCACCACTGAGGCAGTTGTTTCAGCAGTTAAAGAAACTATCGCTAAAAACTAATTTATAACAAAATTAAATCTCCCAAAGAAGTTCTTTGGGAGATTTTTTTAGCCCAATTAAATTATGCTATTAACCACAACGGTTAAAAAACTTTAGTAAGGCTCTAACACCATTTTCCACGTCTTCTAAAACCTTGTCATAGCCACCGTAATAGTAGGGATCTGCAACGTCACCACCGTTATAAAAGTCTAAAAATTTATACACCTTTCCATCTTTGTCATCACCAAAAATGCGCAAGGTGTTTTTCTTGTTATACTCTTCCATACAAAGAAAATAATCAAACTTATCGTAATCTGTCGCACTTAATTTTTGCGCTCTTTTTTTAGAACAGTCTATCCCCATTTTATTAAGAATTGCTCTAACGGGAGGATAAACGGGATTATAGAGTTCCTCTCCACTCGTTCCAAAAGACTCAACGTAAAAGTCTTTTTCTATTTTAAGTTTTTCTATTTCCTTTTTAAATATAAACTCTGCTAACGGGCTACGACAGATGTTTCCGTGACAAACAAAGGCAATTCTTATCATTTTCCTCTCCAAGAATTTTTCTTTATTTTATCACTAACCCCAATAAAAATCAACCAAAATAAATTATCCTCTTCCAAAAGTGATATTGTCGCTTTTTCTATCCCTTAAAGATGGAATTGGATTTGCCTTTTCTTCGTATCTATAATCTGAGCCGAAACGTTTGATATGCTTTTCAATAACCTCGTGACTTGGCGTTGCACTATCAGGGGTATTTACCTTTTTATTATAGGTAAAGTAGGGCGCATCTTTACTTACTTTTGAAACTTTTTGATAACTTTCAAGAATTGCCGTGTAATCGCCACTATCTTTCAACACCTTTCTAACGTACTCTTTGTTTTCGCCAAACCTTAAAGGTTCTGGGAAATCTGCGTTACCTTTAAACATATCTTCCCACGATTTGTTTTCGTATTTTTCCAATAATTTGGAGGCTTTTTGAAGATGTGCGCACTCTTCTAAATAAAATTCTCTCCACATATCTTTAATTCTTTCGTTACTCTCGTCAAGCACGCAAGAATAATAGAGATAGCACTCGGTGTACTCGTGCATAACGAGACATTCAAGCCAACTGCAAGTAGTGTCAAGCAGACTTCCATATTGAGTAACGTGTTGCTCTTCTATCATTGCAATCTCAGAAAAAAGTTTTCGCCCTAACTCATTTGGATAAAAATTTGCTTGATTCATATAAAAATTCATAGTTTGTTGCTCGGCGGCAGTGATAATATTTGTCGTAAGTTTAGTAAACAAATCAGCCTTATCTGAATTTATATACTTTTTAATTTCGTCAGCAGGATAGCGGTGTTCTGCAATCGTTGGACGACCGGGCATAATCTCCGTGTAACACCCAAGCAACGTTTCCGCCTTAATCCCCTCGTCCATTTCAAGAAGATTTGCAAAACGGAAAACGTGGTCAAAATCTTCTAAAAGGGCAAAATCAAGTGCCTTTTTAACGTCTGGATCTTTAACGTGTTTTGCAAGAATTGCCGTTAATTCCACGGCTAACTGCTCATATCCCATAGTGTGTTGCAACACTGACTCTGAAATAGGTTTTAACGCAGCTATCTTTTTTTGTTGCTGTTGTTCTCTTCTACGAATTAACGATAATTCTCTTCTTAAATCGTTGTTTTCGCAATGTCTTGAAAAATTGTGTGAAAACCAGTTAGCCTCAAACTCCGTGCCGTTCATCAAGATAATTCTTACCTTTGTAAAAGGCGAAGTCGTTTCGGGATCATAAGGAACGGGAGCAAGTTTTTTCCAATTCTCGTAACTCTTTTCAATAGGTTTTGTCTTTTCTAAAAACGGGTTTACTTTTTGCATATTTTATTCTCCTTTTTTTACAATTATTAACAAAGATAAAAAAAATAAACCCTAATAATAAAAACTCACCGAATCGTTTTTCGGTGAGTTTGTTTTTACTTAAATAACGGTGTTGAAAAATATCTTTCGGCAGTATCTGGAAGAACGGTTACAACCGTTTTACCTTTGCCTAAAAATTTGGCAAGTTTTATTGCCGCCGCCACGTTAGTTCCACTACTAATACCACAAAGAATCCCCTCTTTTAGGGCTAAGTCTTTGGAAGTTTTTATTGCCTCTTCGTCTTTAATAATACAAACGTCGTTAAAAATCTTAGTATTTAATATGTCGGGAATAAGCCCGTCACCAATACCCATTTGAACGTGAGTACCGATAGAACCGCCCGATAGTATCGCTGCATTTTCAGGCTCTACTGCCCAAATTACCATATCGGGATTAACTTCTTTTAACGTTTCTCCAATGCCCGTAATAGTTCCACCCGTTCCTATGCCCGAACAAAAGCCGTGTATGGGTTTTCCAACCTGTTCTAAAATCTCTCTACCCGTTGCTTTTCTTTGAATATCTGGGTTTGCTGGATTTTCAAACTGTTGCGGAACGAAAACGTTTTTATCTTCTCTCTTCATTTTTAGGGCAAGATTTAAGCACTCTTCAATGCAAAGACCTATGTTTCCGTTATCATGCACGAGAATTACTTCTGCACCGTAATGCTCTACTAATAGCCTACGTTCTTCACTAACGGAGTCGGGCATAATTATTTTAACTTTATAGCCTTTTACAGCACCAACGAGAGCAAGACCAATGCCTTGATTTCCACTCGTCGGTTCTACGATAATGGAATTTTTATTTAATATTCCCTTACTTTCAGCGTCCTCAATCATATTTAAGGCCGTTCTCGTTTTAATTGAACCACCTACGTTAAGCCCTTCGAACTTAACTAAAATCTCGGCGGAATTTTCATCCGTCATATGATTAAGTCTTATTATAGGCGTGTTACCTATTGCTTGTAAAATATTTTCGCAAATCATTTTAATTTCCTTTTAGCCAACGATAATATATCCCGTTAATTTATCTAATATTTCAAGGTTACCCCAGGTAGCGTCAGTACTTTCGCCACCATCCCACAACGCCTTTTCAATTACTTCTTCTTCCACCCCGTCGTGAACACCTAAAATAGGCGTAACTCCGTTTAGAGAACTGTTAGCAACGAATATTTTTCCCTCTTTATTAAAACCTACGAGCAACACCCAATGGTCACCTTTAGAAAATGGGTTTTCGGGGAATTCAGCGCTTGGGTGCGATGCCATTATTACTAATTTTCCCTCTTTTAGCGCGTTAGTAATTTGCTTTGCACACTCTTTTCTTTTTCCCTTAGGCACGGAAAAATCCTTTGCGGGAACGGAAAAACTTTCTAAAACTTTTCTAATCCCACTTGGAGTTATAAAGGCGTGTTGTTTATAACCGTTAGGAGATTGTTCAGCACTTAACGGCGCTCCAAAAAGTTCTCTACAATATAAAAACTCTTTATACGGAGTTATATCTTCAAAGCCTAAAAGTCTTAGCGCCATAGCAACACAAGAATGTCCACAACCACTTTGTTTAATAAACTGAGAAAACTCAGCTTCAGGCGTTCTTTGTTGAATCCAAACGGGAGTTTCTTTTCCCCTTACTGAAACGTATGCAGGAATAAATTCATCGTCAGTAGTTCTAAATGTTACTATATCCATATTCCTCTCCTTAACCTATTATTACCTATAGCTTTTTAATAACTTATATTTTATTAACGCTAATTTACGTATAAAATTCTTACTCATGGGAAATATTTTTTACA
>JAZSDD010000056.1:0-7032 GCA_045530945.1 Christensenellaceae bacterium | reverse complement strand
TACCGAATGCCATTGCTTGTACGTTTACTGCAGTACCCCAAGAATATGGGATTTCGTTTTGCATTCTGTAGTAGTTAGCACGTGGGTTGTCCCATGAACGGAATACGGCTTTAACAGCGCCCATTAATTGTTCTTTTGGATCAGATGGGAAGTCAGAACCGATCTTTGCTTTGTATTCTGCTTTGAATTGGTTAGCAAGTTCTTTCAAATCGTCAGCAGTAAGATCAACGTCAAACGTAACGCCCTTTTCTTCTTTCATTTTGTCGATAAGTTCTTCAAAGTATTTTTTACCAACTTCCATAACAACGTCGGAATACATTTGAATAAATCTTCTATAGCAGTCCCAAGCCCATCTGGGGTTGCCGGATTTTTCTGCGATAACTTCAACAACTTCTTCATTTAAGCCAAGGTTTAAGATGGTGTCCATCATACCGGGCATAGACGCTCTTGCACCAGAACGAACGGAAACTAAAAGAGGATTTTCTTTATCACCGAATTTTTTGCCGGTGATCTTTTCCATCTTTTCGATGTTTTCCATAATTTCTGCTTTAATGCTGTCGTTAATTTGCTTACCATCTTCGTAATACTTGGTACAAGCCTCCGTGCTGATGGTAAAACCTTGTGGAACGGGAAGACCAATCTTGGTCATCTCTGCAAGGTTTGCGCCTTTTCCGCCTAAGACTTCACGCATGGTTGCGTTGCCTTCGCTGAATAAATAAACGTATTTCATTGATATTCCTCCATAAATTTTTATAAATGAAATAAATATTCTTTTAACCTATTTATTTTACAACAATTAAAAAAAATTTTCAACCTTTATTAAGGATTTTTTCCCTTAATTTATATAATTTTCAACAATTCTTTTAATGATGAAAGATTTTCTTCCGTTTTATTGGTGATATAGTAATCTAAGAGCCTTAGCGGTTTAACGGGCTTATCCATTAACTCTTCTCCCACCACTATCTTTTTTAGTTCTTGATAGGTGGTAAAATTTATTTCTCTTCCACGCCCCTCAAAACACTCTTCAGAGTAAAAACAGCCACCGTCTATATCAAAATACGTTTTGCCTTTAATTGCACCACCACAACGTGCGCATCCACTAAAATTTATTGCATACCCCGAAAGAGATAGCGCAAAGATTAAAAACCTACATAAAAGTTCAATCTCGTCCTTATTAGAATAACACAACTCTTTAAGCGTTTCAATTGATAAAACAAAAAGGTCTTTACTAACGATATTTTCTTTTGAAAATCTCCTTATAAACTCTAAAACAGTTCCACCTGCAAAATATTTTACGATATTTTCTCTTATGGGATAAAAACTCTCTAATAGCGTTGCGCCGATAACCGTTCTTCTTCCCGAAACTTCGGAAAAAATAAATTCGGCAAAACAAAAAGGCTCGGATGCAAACTTCAACTTTGCCCCTGCCTTTTTTACTCCCTTTATTTTAGCGGAAATAGCGCCTTTATCTAACGTGAAAATATTTAAAATTTTATCACTTTCCCCGTACGATACACCGTTTAATACTATTCCGCTTAATTTTTCTTCCATTTTTATTTCTCTTTTAGTTTTTTGTATAGTAGATAATAAGATATTTCGCCCGTTTTTTCAAACAACCTCCACGCAGAATCTTCGGGATTTAGCAAATTTTCATCTTTTCTCATTTTTACCTCCGTAAGTTATATTCAGTATACGGAGTTTTGTTAATTTAATACGCTAATTAGTTTTCGCTTTCAGAATATCCGTGTTCTTTTAAAAGGTAAGCGCTGTTTCTCCAATCCTCTTCCACCTTAACGTAGGTCGTTAGAAAAACTTTTCTACCCAAAAACTTCTCCATTTCTTGCCTAGCAAAAGAGGAAACTTCCCTTATAGCTTTTCCCCCTTTACCTATTAAAATGGCTTTGTGGTTTGGCTTTTCGCAAACGATATCAAGACTAATATCGTAAATTCTCCTATCTTCTCTTAACTTAAATTCGTTTACGATAACGGCAATTCCGTGTGGAATTTCCGCTTGAAATTTTAATAAAATTTTCTCTCGCATTATTTCCCTTATCATAAATCTTTCAGACCTATCGGAAATAACGTTTTCAGGAAATAGTTTTTCCCCCTCGGGAAGAAGAGAAAGAATAACTTTTTTAAGTTCTTTTAGGTTTTTACCCTTTCTTGCAGAAACAGGAACAACGTTTTCACAAATGCCACCGAGTTCTTTAATTTCTGAAATCAATAAAGGCTCTGGCGTTATATCAATTTTAGATAAAACTACTATCGTAGGAACGGAAAGAGAGCAAAACTTTTCTACGAGTTTTCTATCCCTTTCACCTATTCCGTCGTGCGCGTCTAAAACGAACAACACTGCGTCAACGTCCTCCACAGAACTTTCCGCCGTCCTTTGCATATATGAATTTAAAAGGCTTTCAGCCTTATATAACCCCGGAGTGTCTACGAATACTATTTGATATTCGTTAGTGTCTAAAATACCAAGAATACGCTCCCTCGTAGTCTGAGGCTTAGGCGAAACTATTGAAACTTTTTCACCAACTAAAACGTTTATAAGGGTGGATTTACCTGCGTTTGCCCTACCTATTACCGCAACCGAACCACTTCTCATTTATTTTTCTCCAAGTAGGCTAATATTGCTTTTTCCTTATCGCGCATCTCTTTTTTATCCTCTTCCGTTTCGTGATCGTAACCAAAAAGATGCAAAAGTCCGTGAATAATAAGGTAAGTTCTTTCCACCTCTTCTCCGTGTCCAAACTCAATAGCTTGCTCTTTTATTTTTTCTTCACACAAAACTACTGAACCTATAAAGATATAGTTTCTATCCATTTCGGTAACACAGTTTTTGGGGTTTAGAATAGTTCCTCTAATTCCGTCTAACGTGGGATAAGAAAGAACGTCTGTCACCTTGTCCACTCCACGAGTTGATGCGTTGAGATTTTGTATTTCTTCTTCTTGTGCAAAAACGAGTTCCGCCTTAATTTTAGCCTTTTGTCCTAACGTAACGTAAACTGCTTTTGCAATTTTTTTAAGATTTAATTTTTTTTCAATACTTTCTATAACAAGTTTTCCCATATCTTTTTCCTTAGTGTGTTAATTTTCTTCCGTTTCGTCGTTCTTTTTATCAAGGTCAATACCGTCAAGACTAACCTTGGGGTATTCAATTCTGCTGTGGTAAACGCCCGAAAGGGTGTTTACGACGGTGTTGATTATAATATTAAGTTCTTTTAACGTTATTTCACACTCGTCAAACTGCCCTAACTCCATTCTGGAGTTTACTATCTTTTTAACGGCTTTTTTAACGCTCTCACGTGAACGGTCAACCAAAGTTCTAGTAACCGCCTCACACCCATCGGCAATCATTATAATTGCTGCAATTTTGTTTTGAGGCTTAGGACCTGAGTAGCAATACTGAGTTATATCAACTTCACCATCGGTAAACTTCTTTGCCTTATCGTAGAAGAACAAAATAGGCATAGTTCCGTGGTGTTGACGGCAAACCTCGGCAATTTCCTTAGGTAATCTATTCTTTATTGCAAGCGTATATCCGTCGTTAGCGTGTGCGCTTATAATGTTTGCGGAAAGTTCTGGCGTCAAATCGTCGTGCGGGTTAGTTCCGTCTATCTGATTTTCCTTAAAGAATTCCGGACGACGGAGTTTACCTATATCGTGATAATAAGCGCAAGTTCTTGCAAGCAACGCGTCCTCTCCGATAGCCGTTGCGCACGCCTCTGCAATGTTTGAAACTACGATAGAGTGGTTAAAAGTTCCCGGTGCTTTTGCAATTACCTTTCTAACTATTCTCGATTTATGGTCGGTAAGTTCGGCAAGCTTAAAGGTGGAAACTTTATTAAACACCACCTCAAAGAAAGGCAAGAGCATTAAGAACAACGCAACGGATAATGGTCCTGATGCAACTGCTGAAATAATATAGGTTACGATGTTGCCTTCGCCAAACTCAACGATAGGAATAACTATACAAATAACGGCGGGAACGGAGATAAAAAATCCAAGCAATATAAGTCTTAATCTTGAATAAACCTCTTTCATTGAATAAACTGCAAGTATACCGGAAGAAACGCCCATCGCAAGGAAGAAAAGATAGTCTATTTGATGAGAAGGGTTCCCTTCTACACCTATAAACATTCCGTTAAAGGAGTCGAAAAGCAACACCATAATACAGAACACGAAGTTCATAAATACCGCAGTTTTAGTGCCTGTTAAAAATAGCACGAGTATAGCACATAACGCTAATGGGCGAAGATAAAGGTTAACGTATTCTCCAAAGAAGAAACAAATTAAAAGCGAAACCTCTAAAATTAAGAAAATCATTTCAGAATTAAGGGCGTTTTTTAAGAAGTCTCTCTCTTCAAAGAAGAAATATAAAAATATTAATATAACTAAGAAAAATAAAAGTATTAGAAAGTTAAAATATTTAATTCCGTTTGCGCCAAACTGTGAAAAATCATACATCCCACGCTTGCTTTGCACAAACATAAACAATATGAAAAGCAGTCCTAATGCAAAGAAGTTTAGAACGTAAGTTAATGCGTTTAGAAAATAATCTTTTTTCTCCCATTTAAGGAGTTTATCCGAAGTCTTTTTCATAATTTTACCCCGTGTATATAACTCTTTTATAGTAAATCGTTACCTTATAATAATATTTGCCGTTTAGTTGACTCTTATCCACAAAAACGTCACTTGCCTCTTCATTAAAAGACGCAAGAGCAAAGGCTTTTGCCTCTTCATGATATTCAGAACTCTCCGAAATATATGTAAACTCCTTGCTTGCCTTTACGGTTACCACGGCAAGAGCGTTAACCTCCACCCTTTTATCCTTGATATCCATATATCCCGAAACGAGCAAACTCCCCTCGTCAACCCTGTCCCCAACGGAAACGGAGGGCGTGCCTCGATATACCTTAATTTCTTCAACAACGCCACTGACGGTGGAATACAAGTCCTTTTCCCCGTCCTTTTTTATATGCGTTTGATTGTCGCTAAGCACCAACTCTATTAAAAGACGGTTGCCATTTTTTTTACAAGAAACGAAAGAAAACTCGTCAAACCGAGAAAGAATACCACTTGATAATTTATCTAAATCTACCTTATCTAAAAATGCTTTTTCTCTAATACCGTTATCATTTAGATAAGATATAACTTGGTTCTTATATCGACTTCCGTTACCAACGAAAGTAAAGCCTAAAACGAAGTTAGATAAGCACACCGAAAGGGCTATAAATATCGCCACCCCTAAACACAAGGAGGGTGAACGCAAAAGGTTATATAAAAAGAGAAATTTACCCCTATTTTTCACCTTTTTAACATTATAACACAAAATATTAGTAATTGCAAAAAATTTTTGCTCATCTGAAATTTTTATACAAAGTGACAAAACTTTTGCTTTAACTAACTTAGCGTTAAATACTTCTACCCCCTCTTTTTTTAGTTTGTTTAATAAGTTAGATAAGTTTAACCCCTCTACTAAAAAGGTTGAATATACGTTGCTAAAACCCTTATTGTTTAATTTAGAGAAATGCTTTTTATTTTGCCCACTATCGCAACGTCGCCTGCGCAATATTTTTTTATGCAAAGTTCTTCGCCCTCCACAATTATTTGCCCTTTTTTCAAGCGCAGTTGTATTTTTTCTTTGGAAAAGCCAATCACTTCTTTAACCTTTTCAAAGTAGACGCTTTTATTCCCAAAGAGAGTCGCCTTAAATTTACAAAAAAGTTCTTCTTCTCCGAAAAACCCACTTATTTCATCAATAAAACTCATACTACACCTTATAAAAATTTATGTTTTTGGCTACATTTTAATTACCCGTAAATTATTTTCTTGCATTTATATTGTATTACGGGTATAATAAGAATAGTAATTAAAGGTGGTAAATATTATGAAGATTGCAATAGTTACTGGCGCATCAAGTGGAATAGGTAAAACTTTTTGCACGATGCTTAGCGATTATTTTTCTTTTGACGAGGTTTGGGTTATCGCAAGAAGGCTTGATAGATTGGAAAATTTAGCAAAAGAACTTCCCTATAAAATAAGACCTATTTCTTTGGATTTATCAGTGCAAGATTCTTTTTCTAAACTAAAAACTCTTTTGGAAGAGGAAAAGCCGGAAGTTGAACTATTGATAAATTGTAGCGGGTTTGGAAGATTTGAAAAATCCACCGATACAGACCTTGACGTTAACCTTAATATGATTGATTTAAATTGCAAGGCGATAGTTTCCTCTTGCTCGGTGGTGTTACCATATATGCCCTCCTATTCAAGAATAATAAACATTGCCTCGGTTGCAGCATTGCAACCTATCCCCTATATAAACGTGTACGGGGCAACAAAGGCTTTCGTTCTCAGTTATAGTAGAGCGCTTAATAGAGAGCTAAAAGATAGAAATATTTCCGTAACGGCAGTTTGTCCTTTCTGGACGAAAACGGAATTTTTTGACCGTGCGGTATCCAAAGAAAAAAACCCCGTGGTAAAAAAATACGTTGCAATGTATAAGCCTGAACAGATTGTAAAAAGAGCGTTTAGAGATGCCATTAGAAGAAAAGACGTTAGTTTTTACGGATTTAAAGCAAGAAGTCAAGCATTGTTAGTTAAACTACTTCCCCACTCAATAGTTATGAACGTTTGGCTTAAACAACAAAAATTAAAATAATATTATGAAAAAAATTTTTAGATTTGCTTTCACGCCGCTAATAATCACTTTGTTAATTTTATCCCTTTTGATATCATTAGGTGGAACGGCAATAAATTTATACAACTTAATAATTGCAACCATAAATTCGCAAAAATTTCAATCATCTTGCCTTTTAGGGCTATGCCTTATTTTAACCGTCTTTATTCTCTTCGTTCTGATTCGTTCTGGGTACAAAGTAAAGGACGGAAAATTACTGTTATATTTTGGATTTATAAAAAGCATTTTTTCCTTAGAAAAAGCGTTAAATCTTACCTACTTTGAAGATAAAAATATGTTAATTTTATTTCTTGATGGCGGAGAGTATTCAAGAATAGTTATAAAAAAAG
>JAZSDD010000029.1:0-4275 GCA_045530945.1 Christensenellaceae bacterium | reverse complement strand
CCCAGTTCATAAATTTATGAAGTCCACCAGCCTCTTTTACTATTTCATCCCCTGGTCTCATATACAAGTGATAGGTGTTTGAAAGAATAATTTGGCTACCAGCCTCTTTTAAATCCCTTGGCAACACGCCTTTAACGGTTGCTTGCGTGCCTACTGGCATATAAGTAGGGGTGTAAATGTCGCCGTGTGGCGTGTGTAATATACCAGCCCTTGCACCCGTTTTTTTATCTTGTTTTAATTGTTGAAAGTAAAATTTTTCCATTTATATTCCTATATTATAAACATACAATCTCCAAAGGAGAAGAAACGATACCTTTCCTCTACGGCAGTTTTATAAATGTCTAAGGTTCTTTCTCTACTTGAAAGAGCAGACACCAACATAATTAAAGTAGATTTTGGCAAATGGAAGTTGGTTATCAAAGCGTCTACACACTTAAATTTATAACCAGGGTAAATAAAGATTTCCGTGTTGGATTTTTGAGGGATAACCTCGCCATTTTCGCCCGTTGCACTCTCCAAAGTTCTAACACTCGTAGTCCCAACGGCAATAATTCTTCTACCCTCTGCCTTTGCCTTATTTATTTTTTCAGCAGATTCTTTGCTAACCTCAAAATACTCCGAGTGCATGTGGTGATTATTAACGTCATCCACCTTTACGGGACGGAAAGTTCCTAAACCGACGTGGAGCAGAACGTCCACCACTTCAACACCCATATCTTCTATTTCTTTTAGAAGTTCGGGGGTAAAATGAAGCCCCGCAGTAGGCGCGGCAGCAGAACCGGATACGTTTGCGTAAACTGTTTGATATCTATCTTGATCTTTTAATTTTTCCGTAATATACGGTGGAAGTGGCATTTCTCCAAGCCTTGAAATAATATCTTCAAAAACCCCGTCAAAGAAAAATTTAACTCTTCTTCCACCAGATTCTTCTATATTAGATAAAACTTCTAAGGATAATTCTTCTGAAATCACGAGTTTTGCGCCCGGTTTTGCCTTTTTCCCAGGTTTTACCAAAACTTCCCACTCGGTTAAATCAAATCTTTTTAATAAAAGAACTTCAACCCTGCCTCCGTGAGGAGTGAAAGCAAAAAGCCTTGCGGGCAAAACCTTAGTATTATTTCTAACTAAAACGTCCCCCTTTTTTAGGTAGGATTTTATATCGTGAAAAACCTTATGTTCAATACAATCCTTTTTTCTATCGTAAACGAGTAGTCTTGAAGAATCCCTTGGATAAACGGGAGTTTGAGCAATTAATTCTTCGGGAAGATAATAATCAAAATCAGAAGTTTTCATCTTTATCGAAAACGGAAAGTTGTTCCGCCCTCCCCTCAGGCATTTTTATACCGATATGCTCGTAACCTTTTTTAAGCAACACCCTACCTCTCGGCGTTCTACCAATAAAGCCTATTCTTAAAAGATAAGGCTCGTAAACGTCCTCAATCGTGTTTCCATCCTCGTTTATAGTTGCGGCAAGAGTATCAAGACCACAAGGTCCACCGTTAAACTTTTCCGCCATAGATTTAAGCAGTTTTATATCGATTGCGTCAAGCCCCAAATCGTCAATCTCTAACATTGAAAGAGAGGCTTTTGCATCGGAAAACATAAGGGTTTTATGCCCCTTTACGATGGAATAATCTCTTACTCTACGCAAAAGTCTGTTTGCAATACGAGGCGTTCCTCTACTTCTTTTTGCAATTTCTAACGCTGCCTCTTTTTCAATGCTCAATGAGAGCATTTCCGCCGCCCTCTCCACGATCTCGGTAAGTTCTTCAAGAGAATAGTTTTCCAACCTTAAAATCATACCGAATCTATCTCTTAACGGTGCAGAAAGCATACCAGCCCTCGTGGTTGCACCAATTAAGGTGAATTTAGGCAAGGGAAGCTGAACGTTCCTTGCAGAAGGACCTTTACCTATAATAAAATCTAAGGTATAATCCTCCATCGCAGGATATAGGATTTCTTCAACATTGTGATTTAGACGGTGAATTTCATCAATAAACAAAACGTCGTGCTCGTTAAGGTTGGTAAGTATTGCCGCTAAGTCCCCCGCTCTTTCTATTGCAGGGCCACTTGTTACCTTAATCTGCGTGCCAAGTTCCGTTGCAATTATATGCGCAAGCGTTGTTTTACCAAGCCCCGCAGGTCCGTATAGTAAAACGTGGTCGAGAGCATCTTCTCTCATCTTTGCAGCAGCAATAGACACTGCTAAATTATCCTTAATTTTTTCTTGTCCAACGTAACCTTCCATAGACTTAGGACGGAGAACGTTTTCAATTTCCCCCTCCGTTTCAGCCATAGTACTTGTTACTAATCTTTCTTCATCCATATTTCTACCTTACGTTCTTTAATGCAACGGAAATAATTTTTTCTAAAGTATCTGCCCCTTGTTCTTTTGCCTTTTTAACTGCCGAAACACACTCTGACTTGCTAAAACCAAGGCTTAAAAGGGCGAAGACCGCATCGTCGTCTTCTTTAGACAAGGTAACGGGGGTTGAAGTTAAAACTTCTCCCGTTTGCGTGTCAACTTCTAAAACTTTTTCTCTTAACTCTAAAATAATTCTCTCCGCCGTCTTTTTGCCTAACCCCTTAACGGAGGAAAGTCCCTTAACGTCACTCGTGGCAATCTTTACTGCAAGGTCTGCAATATTCATAGCAGATAGAATAGTTATCCCCATTTTAGGACCAACGCCAGATACGGAAATTAGTTTTAAGAACATATTTTTCTCTTCTATGCTGTTAAAACCGTACAAAAATATTCCATCTTCTCTAACGGCCATATAGGTATAAACTGCGCCCTCGGACCCACTTATTATTTCCGACAGTGCAGATGAAGAACAAGTTATCTCATAACCTATTCCATTATTTTCTAAAACTACCGTATTATCGTTAACAAAAAGAAGTTTTCCCTTTATATATCCTATCATAATTCTCCTTAAATGCTGAATAGTCCACCGAGCTTATTGGTTTGGGCGTGAGTAAGCGCAACTGCCAAAGCGTCCGCCGCGTCGTCTGGTTTAGGAATTGATTTAAGAGCAAGCAACGTTTTTACCATTTGTTGAATTTGAATTTTTTCCGCTCTACCGTAGCCTGTTAATGCTTGTTTAATTTGCAAAGGGGTGTATTCAAAAAGCCTACCGCACTCTTTATTTGCAGTTAATAAGATTATTCCCCTTGCGTGTGCAACGGCAATAGCCGTTTTAACGTTTTTTGCAAAAAATAGTTCTTCTACGGCAATCTCGTCCGGCTTAAATTTTTCTATAATCTGCTTTAACCCTTTTTCGATCATACAAAGTCGCACCGCAAGGTTTTCATCTTTCGGTGTAGAAATAACGCCGTAATCAAGCATTTCCGCCTTTTTTCTCGGCTCTTTTTTAATAACTCCGTATCCTAAGGTTGCAAGCCCCGGATCAAGCCCCAAAATTACCATATTAACATTGTACTTTAATTAGTCAAAAAAGTCAAGGTGAGATAAATAAAAAACCGCCCTTTTATAAAGGCGGTTAATTTTTATTACTTACTTGCTTTTTTCTTTTTAAGTAAAATTAAGGTTACGGCTACGCCACCTACTACAACCACTGCACTTGCAATGATAATAATCGTTAATAATGGAGAGGTAGGAACTTTTTCAAAATACACTAACGACTGACACGCATCTTTTGAGTTATTAAAGTGAATACGATACAACTGCGTTGCAGAATAGGTGTTGTATCCATCTTGATAATGGTCCCAGTAATCGGAAGAATCCGTAGTGATAAACACGTCGTCATAAATATTTGCAGTACCCATATCGTCAAAACCAATAATAGTTATCCAGTGTCCACCGGTAGGTTTTACGTTAATTAAAATGGGTTTATCTTGCTCAAGATTATTTTTCATAAAATCTCTATAACTCTCGTACGTGGGGAATGTAGAAGTCTCTCCCGCTTTTGTGGAGTTATAGTTTGTTTTAAATCCATAAAGATTTAGCACGGACGAGTTGTGAACAGCCAATGTTCCAGTACCTATACTTGCGCCAGCACTCACCTTATAATATTCGTTGTATAGTTTAACCTCCCAACTCTCGTCCACGGGTTTTCCGTAATAATCAAGTGCAGTCATCATTGCGCAAATACCACAAGAAGTTGCCATCGTTTGCTGAAAAGAACGATAATTTTCTAAAAGCAATCTACTACCCTCATCTTTCATATTGTAATAATCGTTTACTTTGTAGTAGTTAGAATAAAGAACGTTTCTATTTCCGTCTTTTGTGGTTATCGTTCCATATTTATCTTTATC
>JAZSDD010000008.1:0-31527 GCA_045530945.1 Christensenellaceae bacterium | reverse complement strand
CCGCTTGGCCTCCGACTTCACAAATGGAGGGCTTTCGGTGCAGGTTAATACGGAGATGAGATAAATATTTATAAAGGCGCGGGGTTATCCATCGAAAACAGTACATTTTCAAAGAAAAAACGGCGAAATTTCGCCGTTTTTTACTTTTATTATAATAGAATACAAATTACTCCGCCTCTTCCCTCGTTTACGATACGAGTTACCGTTTTTCTCATTTTTGCTTGCGTGTCTTTTGGCATACCGCTCGCTTTTCCCGTTAGCCCTTCGCCAACTATTTCTTGTAGAGATTTACCAAACATATTAGCCTCCAAAACTCCAGTTGGGTTTTCATCATACTTGTTTACGATATAATTTACCATATCTTCCCCTTGTTTTTGGTTACCAACAATGGGAGAAACTTCACAAGAAACGTCTACCTTCATTATATGTAAGCTTGGCGCAGTAGCCTTGATTTTAACACCGTAACTACCCTTTTTCTTAACAAGTTCGGGTTGAGCCAAACTCATTTCTTCAAAAGATGGCATTACAACTCCATATCCACTTTCTTCTGCATCTGATAGAGCAGATTTAATTTTATCAAATTTTCTTCTCTCCGTTGCAAAGCCCTTAATAAAAGACATAAGCTCAAAGTCGCCACCGATTTCTTCGCCACACTCGTCTGATAAAACTTTATAAAAAAGTCCTTCTTTTGCTTGAAGCTCATATTCACCCACACCAGAACCAAGCTTTAACTCCCTTAAGGAAATATTATCAAATTCTTCGCTATCAGAAAAAGCATCAATAACTGCGTTAAAATCTTTCATCTTAGAAATTTCTAAAGAAGATGATTTAATTTTATCAATAATACCACTTATAATTTTACTATCTGCGGGTAATGCCCTAAGCCAATCTGGAATATTAACATTTAGCCCCGTCATCGGGAACTCGAATAACACCTTTTCCATAATTTTAGAAATATCTTCCGGCGTTAATTTGGCAACGTTTGCACAAATTACTGAAACGCCGTACTTTTTTTCTAAAGAATCAACGATTTTTAAGGCTTTTTCCCCGTTAGGCTCAGCAGAGTTTAATAAAATTATATAAGGTTTTTTACATAAATTGAGTTCTTTCGCAACTCGTTCTTCCGTTCTTTCAAAACTTTCTCTTGAAATCTCCCCAAAAGAGCCGTCCGAAGTGACTAAAACGCCTATGGTAGAATATTCACTAATAACCTTATTAGTTCCAATTTCCGCTGCTTGTTCAAAAGGAATTTCTTTTTCGCTCCAAGGAGTTTTAACAAGCCTTGGTTTACCATCTTCAAAGTGACCCGTCGCTCCCTCGGTAAAATAACCAACGCAATCGACTAAACGCACGTTTGCCGACGCTTTATTTTTAAATTTTACCTTAACGGCATTTGCTGGAACAAACTTAATTTGTGTTGTCATAATAGTTTTGCCATCTGCAGATTGTGGCATTTCTTCAGTAGCAATTTGTTTTTGAAGTTTATCACTAATATTTGGAACGACAAAATTTTCCATAAATTTAGTAATAAAGGTTGATTTACCCGTTCTAACAGGCCCTACTACTCCGATATAAATATCTCCACCGGTACGTTTTGTTATATCGCCGTAAATATCAAATTTTTCCATAAAAAACCTCCCATACGTTACATCGGTAATATATGAGAGGATTTAATTTTTTATGAAAATTTTTCTAAACTTTATTGTTTTGTTCTTCTGCCTTTTTGAGCCTTGCTTTTATTACCATACCTTTAATTGAAGTAGGATGCTCGTCACCAGATAGCATTCTTTTAATATTTTTTCTATGCGCAAACCAAGTAAAAAAACAAAGCAATAATATAAGCATTGAAGTTATTGTATAAAACAACGTAGTGTTCCCGTCGGTGATAGCGTTATAATTTAAAAACAATCTAATTCCACCACAAATTGCGGGAGGCGTTGTTGCTATAAACGACCCCATTGCGCCAAACTCGGTAAAATAAATAAACAACACTGCACAAACTAACGCCATTATCATAACAATTGCCCAATTTAGGCCGTGAACACTTTCGCAAACGATTAAAACACCAATTGTAGAGGCAATTCCTTTTCCACCTTTAAACTTTAAGGTAACGGGATAAATATGCCCTAAAACTACTGAAAGCCCACAAAGATAGATAGCAAAATCGGAAATAATAAAACTTGAATTATTAAACATTTTTCCCCTAAACACGAAAAATGCAATTAGTGTTGGAATTGCACCCTTTAACACGTCAAGCAAAAAGGTTAAAAGTCCAGTTTTAAGTCCAAACGTTCTACTCATATTGAGAGTACCAGGATTGCCACTACCAACTGTTCTTATATCCATTTTCTTAGATTTTGATATAATAAGAGCCCAATTTATATTGCCGATAAAATAACTGCACACGGCAAATATTATAAGCAAAATACTATTCAGCATCATTTTTCTCCCTTACTACGATATTGATAGGAGTTCCCTCAAAACCAAAAGCGTTTCGAATACTATTTTCAAGATATCTTTTGTAGGAAAAATGCATTAAACTTTCGTCATTAACGAACAAAATAAAAGTTGGTGGAATAGTGTCCGCTTGAGTAACGTAACCAATTTTAAGTCTTTTACCGTTAACCGACGGGGGTTCATTAGCCCTAACACAGTCAAGAATTAATTCGTTGAGTTTGCCAATTGATACTTTCTTTCTCGCATTTTCCAATGCAAGATTACAAAGTGAAAGTATTTTCTCCGTTCTTTGACCAGTTTTTGCAGAAACGTAAATAGGAATTACGTAATCCATAAACTTGAGATCTTCACGCAATTTTTCGTTAAATTTATTAATGGTGTTGGTATCTTTCTCTACCAAATCCCACTTGTTCATAACAACCACTGAGGGCTTTTTCTGTTCATGAACGTAACCACAAATTTTAACGTCTTGCTCGGTAACTCCAATCGTTGAATCAATCATTATTACGCAAACGTCAGCCCTTCTAATAGCGCCAAGCGCCCTTAAAACACTGTAATATTCTAAGTCCTCTTCAACGTTTTTCTTTTTTCTAATTCCCGCAGTATCAATAAGGGTATAATCCTGCCCATTAAAGGTAAAAGGTGTGTCGATAGCATCCCTCGTAGTACCCGCTATGTCTGACACAATCGTTCTATCAAACCCAAGTAATTTATTGCATAAACTTGATTTGCCTGCGTTTGGTTTTCCAACCACAGCAATCTTAACGGATGAATCTTCTTTTTGCGCCCCTATCTTATCTAAGTTTGCAACTACCTCGTCTAAAAGATCACCTATTCCAGTTCCGTGTTCTGCCGAAATACCAAAAGGTTCACCAAGCCCTAAGTTGTAAAACTCATATAACTTTACAGGGTCGTAATTGTCAAGTTTGTTGACCGCTAAAACAACGGGCTTGCCCGATTTACGAAGACGTATTGCAATATCTTCGTCACTTGAATTAAGCCCCGTCTTTACGTCGGTAAAAAATATAATAACGTCAGCAGTTTCAATTGCCGTTTCCGCTTGTTTTTGAATATGTCTCCACATTTCGTCAGTAGACTTTAATTCGATACCACCCGTATCAACCACGGTAAAATAACGACCGCACCACTCTGCGTCCGCATATAACCTATCCCTCGTTACACCGGGAAAATCTTCAACTATAGAAATTTTTTTGCCACAAACCTTGTTAAAAAACGTTGATTTACCAACGTTAGGTCTACCTACTATTGCCACTAATGGATTTGCCACTTAATTTGCCTCTTTATTCTCGTTTATTTTATGCTATTTAATACTTTTTCAAAATAATCTGGGATTGGCGCAGAAAAACTAACCTTTTTCCCAGAAGTCGGATGAATAAATTCTAACGTTTTTGCGTGAAGAAGTTGTCCGTCCAACTTAAACTTTTGATTTTTATACCCATATTCAGGATCACCTACAACGGGATGTCCGATATGCTTTGCATGCACTCTAATTTGATGTGTTCTCCCCGTTCTTAGAGAAAACTCACATAAAGTGTGCTTACTATACCTTTTTAATACCTTAAAATCGGTTACGGCAGTTCTACCAACCTTGGTAACTGCCATTTTAGTTCTACATTTAGTATCTCTGCCGATAAAGGTTTCAATTGTTCCTTTATCCTCTTTTAAAACGCCCTCTAATAAAGCAACGTAAATTCTTTTACAAGTTTTATTTTCAATTTGTTTTGCCAAGGATAAATGCGCGTTATCGTTTTTAGCAACCACAAGTAGTCCCGAAGTGTTTTTATCAATCCTATGTACTATACCCGGTCTTATCACTCCGTTAATCCCTGATAAATTGTCTATATGATATAAAAGTGCGTTTACAAGAGTTTTGCTTTTATTTCCGTTTCCTGCATGCACCGTCATCCCCTGAGCCTTGTTTATAACGGCAATATCGTCGTCTTGATAAACAACGTCGATAGGTATGTTTTCCGGCTCGGCAGAGGTGTTTTCCGCCTCTGGAACGAAAACTATAAACTCTTCTTGATTTTTTACTGTATATTTTGATTTTATAGGTTTACCGTCCACCTTTATTAAATCTAAGTCGAATAGTTTTTTTAGGTGCGACCTCGTGAGATTTGTTTTTTCTGCCAAAAAAACGTCCGCCCTCTTGCCTAAATCAACGATGGTTGCAGAAATTTTTATTTCCGTCATATTTACTTATTCCCATCCTTTTTATCTTGCTTTACAAAAACAGCACTTTCATCCAAAAAGAAGAAATGAATAATAAATATAATAACGCCAAAAGTGAGTAGTATATCTGCAAAGTTAAATATAGGAAACTTAATAAAATCAAACTTAATAAAATCAGTAACGCCGTTATATAATAGCCTATCGATAAAATTTCCAACCGTTCCCGAAAAAATCAAAACTATTCCAACCGATAACGTTTTATATTTTTTAACCAAAGCGTAAAGATACACGAAAATAAACGCAATAAGAGAAATGCAAGTTATGACCTTAAAAAAGGTTTGCGCCCACGATTTTCCCGCTAAAAAAGAAAAAGCAGACCCCGTGTTGACCGTGTAAGTAAATGACAGCACGCCGTTAATAAACACGGTATTACCTTTATTTTGATATAATGTGGAAAACCAAGTTTTAGTTAACTGATCTAAAAGAACTAATAAAGCCACTGAAACTACGGGCAAAACAATCCACAACAATATTTCTTTTATTCCATTAATCCTAATTCTTTGCATAAATCCTCTAATTCAAGTTTACCCGGGTTTAACACCTCTTCAATATTAAAACCACTGTCACTCGTTGCAGAAATAAAATCGTTAATTTGTTCTTTTGGCGTGATAGACATTTTATCGGTAATAGAGCTTAGTTCATTTCCCATCTTGCCTATCAACTCTTCTGCATTGCCCTTATTTATACTCTCGTCAAGAGCCTCTTTTAATTTTACAGACTTTTGAATAGTGTGATAGTTTGGATATTTATCTTTTAAAAAATCAAAATAAGTTTTCCAATCTTTAGAAAACTTTTTCAAATTTTCAACAACTAATAAATATTTAATTTTTGCACTCTCTTCAATTTCCGTTGCCTTTTCTTTTGCACTCAAAAGCGTGGAAGAAATAAGAGCGTCCTTTTCCTTAAAACCTCTCAATTCTTCCGAAAGTTTCTTGTTTTCTTCAAGTAAAACGGAAATTCTTTCCTTTTGATTATTAAGTTTTGTTTCGTACTCGAAAGAACTTGAAGAAATTATCTTTTTAACTTCTTCTGCCGTGTACTTTTTCTTACTTAATTGCAAAATTAACCTCTAAATTATTTATTTGCGTTGTTTTCTCTAATTTTTTCTATCATACCCGTTTTAAGTTCAAATAACTTATCGGATAAATCCACTTTATAAACGTGTGGCCTATCAATACGTTTATATTCATCCCAAAAACTTTCAAGTTCCTCTTTAGCGTACGCTTTAATTTCTTTTATTGAAGGCATTTTATAAACCAACTTTCCGTCCTTTATAACGTCTACGTGAAGTTTTCTTATCTTGTAATTTTCATACTTGGTTTTTTTCCATCTTTCGGTTGGATGGGTTAAAATTAACGGTTTACTTTCGTCAATATCCTCTTCATCTCTTAAGAATATACAGTCTGCCTCTGCCTTGTTAGACGCTTTATCGTAAACTCTATAAATATTCTTAAAACCGGGGTTAGTGATCTTTTCGGCATTATTTGAAAGTTTAATTTTCGGCTCAAATTCGCCGTTTTCATTTTCAATTGCAGAAAGTTTGTAAACGCCACCGAGTGCAGGCATATCGGCACTTGTAATAAGTCTTGTACCAACGCCCCAAGAATTAATTTGAGCGCCTTGATTTTTAAGTGAGTTAATAGAATACTCGTCAAGATCGCCAGAGGCACAAATTATAGCGTTATTAAACCCTGCCTCGTCAAGCATTTGTCTTGCTTTTTTCGATAAATACGCAAGGTCACCAGAATCTAAACGAATACCCTTGGGATTACCCCCTGCCTTTTTTACTTCCTTAAACACCTTGATTGCGTTGGGAACGCCTTGTTTTAAGGTGTCAAAAGTATCCACTAAAAGTAGCACATTATCGGGATAAACGTCTGCATATGCCTTGAAAGCCGTGTATTCGTCCTTAAAGTTCATAACCCAACTGTGTGCGTGCGTTCCCGCAACGGGGATATCAAACATCTTACCTGCTAAAACGTTTGAAGTAGAATCGCATCCACCAATAACGGCTGCCCTTGCGCCGTAAATACCAGCGTCGGGTGCTTGTGCACGCCTTAAACCGAATTCCATAACAACGTCATTTTTAGCAGCGTAACGAATTTTAGCAGACTTAGTTGCAATTAAAGTTTGAAAGTTCATTATATTTAAGATTGCAGTTTCAATAAGTTGCGCTTGCATTACCGGTGCTTTAACCGTTAAAATAGGCTCACCTGGGAAAACAACCGTACCCTCTGGAACAGCATAAACGTCACCTGTAAACTTGAATTTTCTTAAATATTCTAAAAACTCTTGGTTAAAGATTTTGAGGCTTTGTAAATACTCTATTTCCTCGTCACCAAATTTAAGATTTAAAATATAATCCACAACTTGTTCTAAACCACAAGCGAGTGAATAGGTTATCATTCCGTTTTGTCTAAAAAACACGTCGAAAACGGCAATTTCTTCACGTCTACCTTTTTGAAGATAGCCGTTCATCATCGTAAGTTGATAAAGATCTGTAAGTAAGGTTAAATTTCTCTCGTTCATAATTTTTTACCGATAATCCTTTATTTTTAGCAACTTAATTTAGAGTATTTCACTCCAATTTAAATTTAAGTATACCACAATGAAATTTTTTTGTAAATATAATTAACTAAATTATTATAAAAAAATAAAACCACAAGTATTTTTGCGATTTTATATAGTTTAATACTAATTTGCCTCGTTAATGAAGTTTATTAGTTCAATGATTTCTCTCGCGATACTTTCGTTTAATTTACTATCGTTGCTTTCAACCATCACCCTAATTTTAGGTTCTGTTCCTGAGGCTCTTATCATTAGCCTACCCTTATTTATTAGTTTAGAATTATAACGAGCAACGGTTTTGCCTATTTCTTCGCTATTAATTACTCTAAACTTATCCCTTACCACAACGTTTACGTTAGTTTGAGGATACAACTTAACGTCAATTAATTCCGAAAATTTTTTGTCTTCTTCAACAATCATATTTGCAACTGTAATTGCAGATAAAATTCCATCGCCCGTTGTCGCAACGTCCTTTAATATAATATGCCCGCTTTGCTCTCCTCCAAGTGATAAGTTCTTTTCGAGAAGCTTTGCTAAAACGTATTTGTCTCCAATATCCGTTCTTAAAAGTTCTATCCCCTCTTTTTTTAGGGCAATTTCAATACCCATATTAGTATGGCTCGTTCCAACGACGGTATTATCTTTTAATTTATTAGATTTTTTTAAGTATTTTGCAAGGGCGTATATAATCATATCTCCGTCGATAATTTCACCCTTTTCCGTGCAAGCAATTAATCTATCCGAATCTCCGTCAAAAGCAAATCCCATATCTGCCTTATAACGCTCCACTTTTCCAACTAAATTTTCGGGATGAAGCGCACCACAGTTTTTATTTATCTTTAACCCCTCGTTTGTACTGTTTGTAGCAATAACTTTTGCTCCTAATATTCTAAATACTTCGGGTGCAATTCTAAGTGATGCACCGTGCGCACAGTCTAAAACTATTGTCTTTCCAATAAGAGAATTAGCACTCTTAGAAATTAAAAACTTTTTATATTCCTTTGATAAGTTTAAATCTTGTCTATAAGTACCAATTTCTGGGAAATCGTTTGTTTTTTCGTGAATAAATTGACGCTCAATGCGTTCCTCTTCAAAGTCATCTAATTTATAGCCCTCGGAATTAAACACCTTTATTCCGTTCTACTCTGCACTATTATGTGATGCGGAAATTACAACGCCGTAATCCGCCCCTATAAATTTAGTTAGATATGCAATACCAGCAGTTGGCACAACGCCAACGTCAATAACTTTTGCACCACCACTCATAGCACCACTTGCAACGCCCAAAGTTAAATAAGGACCTGAAATTCTCGTGTCGCAACCAATTAAAACCGTTGGGCTTTGCTTTAATACCGATAAAGCATTTCCAACCTTATATGCAACGTCAAAAGTTAAATCTTCGTTAACTTTTCCTCTTAAACCGTCAGTTCCAAAAAACAAGCCCATATTAATCTTTCTCCTTAAAATTCTTTAGATATTCGTGCGCTCTATTTTCTTTTATCGATTGACGAACTCTACCTATAACGAAATCATCTTCTTTAACGTTTTCCGTTACGGTAGTTCCTGCACAAATATATGCATTATTCTCAATTTTTAACGGAGCAATTAAATTACAATTACTTCCTATAAAACAGTTATCCCCAACTACAACTCTATTTTTTGTTTTACCGTTATAATTAACGAATATAGCACCACAACCTATATTACAATCACAACCAACGTCTGCATCTCCCACGTACGCTAAGTGATTAACCTTAGTGTTTTCACCAATAATGGAATTTTTAACTTCACAAAAGTTTCCGATTTTTGTTCCTTTTTTTATAACGGCGTTAGGTCTTAATCTTGCAAATGGGCCTATATAACAGGCTTCGCCTATAATTGCACTTTCACATTGACTAAAATTTATGGTTGCCCCATCACAAATAACACAATCTTTTACGTAACAGTTTGGCATTATAGTTACACCATCACCAATAACGGTGTTACCCTCAATTCGATTATTTTCATATATAACAACACCTTTACCGATAGTTACGGTGTCTTCTATAAAAACAGATTTTGGATCTAATATTTTATACTTTTTCTCCATAATAAATTTCCACCTTATCTAACTTTTACACATTTTGATATTATATAGGTTAAAAGCCCTTGTCAAGCAAAAAAAATTGCAAAAAATGGCTTTTTTTCGTTAAAAATGACTATTTTTTACACTTTTTTATAAAACACGATTTTGTTTTTTTACCCCCTTGACTTCAATTATAATTATATGTTAAACTATTCAAGGAGGTTAAAATGATAGGTTTAATCGTTGCAATGGAAAGAGAGGCGGAAAGGGTTATTCCGCTTATTGAAAACAAAAAAGAAAAACTTCTTGCAAGCAAGAAGATTATTGAGGGAAAACTTTTTAATAAAGATACAGTTTTAATTATTGCGGGGATAGGAAAAGTCAGTTCAGCGCTTTCAACACAACTTCTTATAGATAATTACGATTTAGATATAATTATAAATTTTGGTTCTGTGGGTGGCGTAAACGATAAAGTTAGTATTGGCAACTATTACCTTGTTGAAAAATGCTGTCAATTTGATTTTGATTTAAGGGAAATTGACCCCGTGCCACTTGGTTATAATCAAGATTACGATAGAGTGTTTTTTGAAAACTATACCCCGAATCTCCCCTATAAAAAGATCACTCTTGGCACTTCTGATAAATTTACTTCTAAAAAGGAAATTATTGATGAAGTAATTGCTATGGGTTGCGATATTCGTGATATGGAGGGCTCGGCAATTGCGCAAGTATGCACTTCTAATAACGTTAAACTTATTATGCTAAAAGGAATAACTGACGTTTACGGGCTTGGATCGGACGCTGAACAATTCATTAAAAACTTAAAAAAAGTTAGCGAAGGTTTTCCAGATAAACTAAAAGAAATATTTAATGCCTTATAAAAAAATTAGATGCAGGATAAAATCTTGCATCTTTTTTATATAAAAAATCCGCAAGCAAAATTGCTTGCCGAATTCTATGGAGCTGCTAACCGGAATCGAACCGGTGACCTCATCCTTACCAAGGATGTGCTCTACCATCTGAGCCATAGCAGCACAAATCTTAAAACGCTTACTTATTATACTTAATTAAAATTTTTTTGTCAATTATAAAAAGCACTTTTTTAAAATTAATTTTATTTTTATATCAATAAAAAGTAAAAGGCACTGATTTTGTGCCTTTTACTCTATTTTTAATTGATTAAATTGCGTTTATTCTTCTGAAGAAGTAGCCTCTTCTTCCTCTTCGCCTTTAGGTGTTAGAGCAATCTTAGACACCTTGGTGCTTTCATCTATTCTCATAATTCTAACACCTAAAGTATCTCTTCCTATCTTACTAATATCGGTAGATGCAACTCTAATAATAGTTCCGTTGTTAGTAATAATCATAACGTCTTGCTCGTCAGAAACGAGTTTTAGACTGGAAAGTTTACCCGTTTTAGCGTTAAATACGCCGGCTTTAACTCCTTTACCACCACGGTTTTGCGTTCTATAATCGTCAAGCGAAGAACGTTTACCATATCCATTTTCCGTCATAGTAATCACTTCTAAATCACCGTTAATTACAGACATATCGATAACGTAATCTTCATTAGTGAGTTCAATACTCTTAACGCCTTGAGTATCTCTACCCATAGCCCTAACGTCAGTTTCAGCAAATCTAATACATTTTCCCTCGTGGGTTGCAACGATTATATCGTTTTCACCGTTTGAGAGTTGAACGGAAATAAGCTCATCCCCCTCAACGATGCTAATTGCAATCTTACCAACCTTTCTAATGCTTGCAAATTCCGAAAGAGCCGTCTTTTTAATAAGTCCGTTCTTAGTTGCAAGAACCATATATCCCTCGGTATTTTGTTTGAGAGGTAGCATAGCGCAAACCTTTTCACCGTCGGAAAGTTGTAATAGGTTAACTATTGCCCTACCTCTTGCCGTTCTCTGCGCCTCTGGAATAAAGAAACCTTTAAGACTGTATACTCTACCTCTATCGGTAAAGAACAATATATCGTCGTGCGTGGAAGAAACGAACATATTATCAACGAAATCTTCTTCCTTAGGCTTATGAGCAATAACGCCCTTTCCACCCCTATGTTGAGTTTTATAATCTGCAACGGGAACTCTCTTAACGTATCCAAGGTGAGTTAAACTGATAACAACGTCCTCTTCTGGAATCATATCTGCAATATCAATATCACCGTAATCATAGGATAGTTCCGTCTTTCTTTCTGTCGAATATTTACCCTTAATCTCTTCCATATCGGCTCTAATGATTGCTTTAACCCTACTTTCGTTAGCAATAATATCTTTAAGGTCAGCAATTAAAACACCAAGTTCTGCAAGTTCTTCTTTAAGTTTATTAACTTCCATACCGGTAAGACGTTGCAACCTCATCTCTAAAATTGCGTTTGCCTGACGTTCTGAAAGTTCAAAACTTTCCATAAGGTTTGAGGCTGCAGTATTTTTATCGGGAGATTTTTTGATAATTTCAATAACCTCGTCAATATTAGCAAGTGCTATTACCAAACCTCTAACGATATGCTCTCTTTCCTCAGCCCTTGCAAGGTCAAACTTAGTTCTTCTTAAAATTACCGATTCTTGATGAGCAATGTAATGCTCTAAAATTTCTTTTAAACTTAAAACCTTAGGCTCTCCATCAACTAAAGCAAGAAGTATGATACCATCCTTTACTTGAAGGTTAGTGTGTTTATAAAGGGTATTTAGAACGACTTGCGCGTTAGCATCCTTTTTAAGCTCAATAACTATGCGCATACCGTGTCTATCAGACTCGTCCCTAATATTGCTTATACCCTCTACTCTCTTGTCGTTAACCATAGAGGCTATAGCCTTAATAAGTTCTTCTTTATTTACTTGGTAAGGAATTTCGGTAACGACGATTTTTTCTCTACCGTTATCCATCTCTTCAATGTCCGTTTTTGCACGGAGAACAAATCCACCTTTACCCGTTCTATAAGCCTGTTTAATGCCCGCTCTACCCATTAAAACGCCACCGGTTGGATAATCGGGTGCGGGGATATATTCCATAAGTTCCTCAATATCCATTTCGGGATTATCAAGTAAAGCGATACAACCGTTTAGGCACTCTGCAAGGTTATGTGGTGGAATATTAGTTGCCATACCAACGGCAATACCGTCTGATCCGTTTACTAAAATGTTAGGAATTCTTGACGGTAAAACAACCGGTTGCATCTCCGTATCGTCAAAGTTAGGATAAAAATCAACGGTGTCTTTTTCAATATCTCTAAGCATTTCGCTAGAAAGTTTAGATAATCTTGCCTCAGTATACCTATACGCAGCGGCAGAATCCCCGTCAACTGAACCAAAGTTTCCATGTCCGTCAACCAAAGGACAGTTGATGGAAAAGTCTTGTGCTAAACGAACTAACGCATCGTAAACGGAACTGTCACCGTGAGGGTGATATTTACCTAAAACTTCACCGACGATTTTAGCACATTTTTTATACGCCTTATCGGAAGTTAACCCCATATCGTGCATTGCGTATAAAATACGTCTATGAACGGGCTTCATACCGTCCCTAACGTCTGGAATTGCACGAGATACGTTAACTGCCATTGCGTAGGCTATAAACGATTTTTTAACCTCGTTATTAACTTCAACGTTTATAAGTTTAGTTTTATCTAAAACTTCTTGAAATTGGGCGGTTAATTCTCCGCCGATTTCCTTTTTAGCCATCTTTATTCTCCTTAGATATCCAAATCGGTTACGAGTTTAGCGTTTTGTTCGATAAACTCACGTCTGAGTTCCGGATTGTCCCCCATAAGTCTAACGAACGTTTCGTTAGCCTCAATAGCGTCCTCCATTGTAACTTTAAGCATAGTTCTCGTTTCAGGATTCATAGTGGTATCCCAAAGTTGTTCAGGGTCCATTTCACCAAGACCTTTATATCGTTGAATTTCACACTTTCCTACTTGAGCGATATACTCTTGAAGTTCAGCGTCTGAATAACAATATTTATCAACTTTATTTTTAGTTGCTTTGTATAGTGGTGGTTGCGCTATATAAACGTGACCTTTTTCAATTAACGGACGCATAAATCTAAAGAAGAAAGTTAGCAATAAAATTCTAATATGGCTACCGTCAACGTCGGCGTCGGTCATGCAAATTATTCTATCGTAACGGAGTTTGCTTTCATCAAAGTCCTCTTTCATACCACCACCAAAAGCGGTAATCATTGCTTTAATTTCTTCATTTTCCATTATTCTATTAATGCGAGCTTTTTCAACGTTTAAGATTTTACCTCTTAAAGGAAGAATTGCTTGGAAACGCCTATCTCTACCTTGTTTTGCGCTACCTCCTGCAGAGTCACCCTCAACTAAGAAAATTTCGCAGAATTTGGGGTTTTTATCTGAACAGTCAGCAAGTTTACCGGGGAGCGTGGTAGATTCTAACGCACCTTTTCTTCTCGTGTTCTCTCTTGCAAGCCTTGCAGCCTCTCTTGCTCTCTGGGCAGTAATACATTTCATTAAAATTTCTTTGGCTTTTGCAGGATTTTCTTCAAAATAAGAACCAAGATATTCGTTCATTGCTTTGGAAACGAAATTTCTCATTTCCGAATTGCCGAGTTTGGTTTTCGTTTGCCCCTCGAATTGAGGATCGGTAAGTTTAACGGAAACTACCGCAACTATACCCTCCCTAACGTCGTCAGAAGAAACCTTTTCGTCGTTTTTAAACACGTTTAATTTCTTACCGCAATCGTTTATAATTTTGGTTAATGACGACTTAAAGCCCTCAAGGTGCGTACCACCCTCTTCAGTATTTATGTTGTTTGCAAAAGCGTAGATTAATTCGTTATAAGTTTCGGTATATTGAATTGCAACCTCAACCTCAGTATCACCATAGTAAACGTCAAAATAAACGGGCTTTTCAAAAATGGGTTGTTTATTTTTACTTAAATCTTCAACGAAGTGAGCAATACCACCCTCGTAATAAAACTCGTCCTTTTGCTCTCTACCCACCCTTTCGTCACAAATAATAATTCTAAGACCTTTATTAAGGTAAGCAAGTTCTCTTAATCTTGCTTTAATCGTGTCGTAATTAAAATCGGTAGTTTCAAAAATCTCAGCATCAGGCATAAAGGTTACCCAAGTACCGGTAAAATCGGCAGTTCCGATAACCGATAGCGCCTCTTGTGGAATACCACGCTTATAATTTTGAGAAAAATGCTTACCGTCTTGATAAACTTCTACTTTAAGCCACTCTGATAATGCGTTAACTACGGAAAGTCCAACGCCGTGCAAACCACCGGAGATTTTATATCCCCCGCCACCGAATTTTCCACCAGCGTGAAGTTTGGTTAAAACAACTTGAACGGCTGAAACCTTTTCAGTGTGGTGAATAGCAGTAGGTATTCCTCTACCATTATCCTTAACGGTGCAAGATCCGTCTTTATTAATAATAATAGTAACGGTATCACAGTGCCCACTTAACGCCTCGTCAATAGAGTTGTCAACTATTTCTTGCACAAGATGGTGTAGCCCCCTAACGTCGGTAGAACCGATATACATACCAGGTCTTTTACGAACGGGGTCTAAACCTTCAAGAACTTGAATTTCACTTTCGCCGTATTCAGCATTGACTTTTTTTACGTCTTCCATACAACACCTAAAATAATTATTTTTGAATTTTATAGGCAAATCTATATTCTATTTCACCATAAAAATTCAATTGACTATATTATATCATATTATATTTAAAATTACAAGTATTTTATTTATAATATATTTAAATATAATATATAGTATGTAGGAGTTTTTTGAATAATTTAATTTCTTTTTGTTAACACTAATTTTAGGAGAAAAAATATGAAAAAAAAGAAGAAAAAAACCTTAGACACCTTACTAATTGAATCTGTTGACGACAAAAGCCTAATATATCCAAATTGTGCCTCTTTATTAAAACAACAACTTCCAATATTCCCCGACTTTAACACCAACGATTTTAACGATTAAACAATAAAAAAACCGCAAGATTGCGGTTTTTTTATTTATTCAACATTTAATTTTAAGATTTTAATCCTTCTATCAGTTTCCTTTCAAATCGCCCTAAGCCTAATAAATGGCACTTATCGGCAACTTTAAGCCCACGCTTATAAAAACCCTCGATAATTTCACTTTCGCCTTTTATAAGCAAAATATAAGCCAACCTAACACGATATGAGGTTGCGCTTTTATCCTTATTTAGCATATCCTCTATTTCATAAGTAATATCGTCTGCAATAGTTTCGTTATAATCAAAGGTGCAAGCGTTATATAGCGCATCTAACTTTACAGAGTAAATAAATCGTTTTGGCATATATTCTTCTAATGCTAAAAGACGTGAAGTAATCTTCTTTGCATTTTTAAAATCATTTTTGTCAAGATAATAATTATATCTGTAAGTTAAAAGAGTTATAAAATTCAAATTATCTTCTGGTAGTTGCGGAAGGTCAAAATAGTATTTTTCATCAATTTCCGAAAAGGTTTTGCCGTTATATAGTTCCGTTTGAATAGATAAAAGAGAGAGCACCACTTGGGTTTCAAAATCTTTCTTTTTTAGCCCGTATAAAACGCCTCCGTCGTTACGCGCTCCACCCTCGCAAGAAGGTAAGGCGTTGCCAAGGAAAAAGTACGTTCCAATAGGCAAAAAAACCGACACGATACAGTATATAGGATAAGACACCGAAACAAAAAAGACAGGGAGTGCAAAAAGCATGGAAATAAAAGAGAAAACAAGCCCTCCAACAGTCATGGATTTTAGCCCTTTTCCCATACCCGAAACATCCTTTTTAATCATCTCGGTACTACCTGCCTCAGTAAAGGAAAAATTAAAGGAAAAATGAAGTTTTTTACCTCTTCTTTCCCAGCGCAAAAACCAAACTGAAAAAGAGGATAAAATAAAGCCGTTAGCCTTGCCGAAAACAAGGTGTCCAAGTTCGTGAAGAAGAGCACAGAAAAAGGCGGATAGCACTAAACCTATGGCGTAAAAACCTATAACGCTTTTAACCGGAAGAGCATATTTTTCATTACAGTACGTCACGACGAATAATACTGCACCAATCGTAACTAAAAAGGTTACGATATAGTTAATAACGACAAATTTTTTACTCATTTTCACCCCTTTTATATTGCAAATATCCCTCTAAATTATCACTTTCACTGACAAAAACGCCCGATAAATTAAGTTTATCCATAAGATAAAATAAAATACTAACACCGGCGTAAATAACACTTTCTCTGCCCTTTTGTAAGCCTTTTAATTTAGCAATTTCATTGACGCTAAGAGAAGAAAGTTTTTCTTTTAACGATAAAAGATTTTCTTTTTTAATAAAAAAGCCGTCAACCAATTTTGGATTGTAAATTTCCAATTCTTGCATCATTGCAGAAACGCTCGTTGCCGTTCCGCCAATTGCGGTAAATTTATCATTTAAATCACTTGGCAAATCGTAAAAAACTTCATCTAAAACGTCATTAAGATTTTCAGACTTTAATCTTTCGGTTAACGTGCCTGCGCCGATTTTATAACTTTTTGAAAAGCGCTTGCCTACCTCGATAAGTGCAACCTCGGTACTTGCTCCACCTATATCGATTAAACCGCCGTATTCACCCTTTAACGCCCCCATAACGCCAAGTTTAGCCTCTATTTCGCCCGAAACAACGTCAACCACAAAACCCGTTTCACGCCAAATCATTTGGCAAAATTCAGAGCCGTTTTTTGCTTGACGTACTGCTGCCGTTGCAAATATATAAATTTTTAGAGGATTTTCGTTTTTTGCATCAAAGTAAAACTCTTTTATAGCATTAACAGTTCTACTTATTGCTTCAGAGCATAAAAAACGCTCCTTGCCGAGATTTTCTGCAAGGCGCGTCATCTTAACCTTTTTATAAACGGTAACTCCGTTTTCATTTAACATTAATCTAACGGAGTTTGAACCTATATCTATAACGCAATATTTCATATTTTAAGAAAGTGGAACGTCACTACTAAAAACGTAGCCAAGTTCTCTTGCACGCATTTCTATCCAAGCACGCATGGAGCGAACTTCAAGAGTATCTTCTCCCTCATCGATAAGACGGTTATATTCGACAATTTTATTTTCCAACTCTATCTTTTCCTTGTTTTCCAGCCTTATAGCCACGAGCTCGTATACCATGACCGAAAGGAGAACGAAGAGTAGCAATACTGCCCCCACCGTTGACGCTATTATTAATCTTCTTGTTTTTTCTTCGGTCATTTGATTTCTTCCTTAAAAAATATTTCTGTAGTATATTATAATACCTTTTTATCAATTTTGCAAGCATATAATGAAAACTTTTAACGTATAAAAATATTCCGATTAGCACTCCTGCTATCATATATCCTCTTAAATTAGGGAATTTTAGCAAATAGGAATACCAAATAAACAACAAAGATGTTAGTAAATAATAAAAGATTTCTAAGATAAAAACTAATATGCTTTTTTTGAATTTTTCCTTTAACAAAAGTATCGGAGAGTAAAGCACGCTAACTACTCCCCCAAAGGAAACACACGCAATAAAAACGTATAATTGATTTAACGTTACGAACATTTTATTTAAATAATTTTTTTAATATGGGCGTTTTCTTGCCACCGTATTTAATTTCATTAATCTGCCCCTCGCAAGAAAAGTTTTTATTCACTTTATTAAAATTGGTAATTTTTAATTTTTCGCCAGAAATTTTTAACCTATTTGCGTTTACCGTTAAAAATATATTTTGCTCTGAAAAGCCGTCAACTGAATCAACTAAATTTATTGTTAAGTTTTTTCTATCGTCTAAAACTAATTTTTCATATATTTTTTCTTCCATAAATCCCTCCTTTAATACAAAATAGATATGCTAAAAATAAAAAAAATAAAACCGCAAAATCACGGTTTTATTTTAGTTTTAAATAAAACTTAATCGGGAAGTTTCATATCCCCTTCTTTAATCCAGCCTTTCTTTCTCATAAATTCGCTAATAACGATATTTAAGATTGCCGGAAGAACAATCATTAAAAGGATTATTCCAACAATGCCAAGTGCACCACTCGTATAAGTGAATAAATCTATAACGCCAACTAAACCACTTGTTCCCATTCCTCCACCGGAAGAACCACATTTAAGGGCAAAAACGCAAGTGGATAGAGGCCCTAAAATCGCACTTGAAATTATCATAGGTAACATTATAATAGGTTTTTTCATAATGTTTGGAATTTGAAGCATACTCGTGCCAAGTCCTTGCGCAATTAGTCCACCAAATCCGTTTTCACGATAAGAGGCAACTGCAAAACCAACCATATGGCAAGCACAACCAACGGTTGCTGCGCCACCTGCAAGCAATATAGCGTCAATCTGCTCTATATTCCCACTTGCAAATACGGGAGATGCAACGGCAACCCATATTGCAGCAGAAGATGTTGGCATTGTTAAAACTATTCCCATAATAACTGAGATTACAACACCCATTACAAACGGCGTTGCTTTGGTTGCAATAGCAATTAACACGCCAAGTTTATTAACAAGCCAAATAAAAGGATAAGAAACGTAAACTCCCGCAAAGGATAAAATTAACGTTCCAAGAGGAATTAATATAATATCAAGTTTGGTTTTCCCAGCATATAGTTCAACAAGTTCTATAACGAGCATGGTAACAACGTATGCACCGATAGGATTTCCAGGAAGAGCAGCAGCACCCATTTTAGAGGTGATTGCAATAAATCCACCTCCACCAACGATAAGTTGGTCTGCCCAAGCACCGATTAAACCGGCAACTGCCGCAGAAAATATAAGGAGTTTGTTTTTACCTAAGGCGTGAGCAATTCCAACACCAATACCTGCACCCATTAAAATTTTAGCAAGGCTTGCAATGTAATAAAGTGTTTGACCGAAATAATTATCAAGCCCTATTAACTTATCGGCAATAGTTGCTAAAATCGTGCCTGCAATTAGCGTTACGAAAAGACCTTGCGCCATACCCGAAAAGGCAGTTATAAAATAGCGTTTTGGTAATGTTTTTAAATAGTCTTTAAATTTTGCCATTATAGTATTATCTCCTGTAATTTATTATCAACTTGGTCGCAAGAGGTAAGGTAATATTTTATACCGTCTTTAAAAACAAGTTTATCACTTCTAACAGATTTTCCGTGAAGATGCCCATATACTACTGCATCAACTTTATTTTCCTTAAATAGTTCTGTAAAAAGGGTGCTTTCCCTCTTTACGTTAAAGGGTGGGTAGTGAATAAGTGCAATCACCTTGTCCCCCTCTTCTCTAATTTTGTTTACGGCGTTAAAGGAAAGTCTTAACCTTTCAGCCTCCCTTAGATAAATTTTATTATCCCTTTCGTCAAAATCGGGAGAGCCTGGCGTGGACCAACATCTTGAACCACAAATAATAACATTGTCAAACTTAATACAATCGTTTTGAAGGGCGTAAAAATTTTCAGGAAGCATATCTCTAACTTTCCCGATAGCACTCCACCAATAATCGTGGTTACCTTTTATCATCACTTTTTTTCCATTTAGGGCAGTTAAAGTGGATAAATCTTCCCTCGCATCATCAATGTTCATTGCCCAACTGATATCCCCACCTATTAGCACGATATCGTCAGAAGAAACTTTACTCTTCCAATCGCTATAAATTTTTTCGAGATAACCCTCCCAGTTGCCCCCAAAAACGTCCATAGGCTTATCCGTATTTGTGGAAATATGCAAATCGCTTATTGCAAAAATCTTCATAAAATTATTATAGCACTCTTTTTTTTATCTTACAAGCATTTTTTACTATTCAAAAAAATAAAAACCACCGTTTTTTAACGATGGTTTTTTTCACCTATTATTGTCCCTAAATTACTGTGGATACATAGGAAGTTCAAAAAATCCTGCGCACACTTCTTGCGTGTAATCTTGACAGGGTGGAATTGATGCATATCCGTATGAGGGAATTAATAATTCTACTTCCATAACTATCTTTAAAATAATACTAACGCATGCATCGATAGTGAATTCGTTTTCACCCGTGTATTCACCTATGGTTGACACTAATGATACGACAGCCTCAACGGTATATGGCATAATTGATGCAGGCGGAATATTTAATATTACGTCTTTAGGAATAGTTACGGTAGAGGTTGCAACACCTTCTACACCGTTAGCATCTGTATAAGCCACGGAAACGGGCACGATAACGTCTGCCTTTACCCTCGAACAATTAGGACGCTCTGATAAAGGTTCAACCAAAAGGTTGCTTATAACCCCCTTAGACACCGTGCTTTTAGCACTGATGAAAGTTAACGGATATGTAGGATTTGCCGGCGTTAAATTAGTTATAGGTAAAACTATATCGGTTAATTGACTTTGTTGTATACAAGCATCAAACACCTTTTTCGCCTCTATACAAACCTTATCGCATAAGCCGTTAATCGGGTTGCCGTTTATAGGTCCCGGTGCTCTGTCAGATTGAAAATTAGAAAAAAACGACATTTTTATTCTCCTTACTTAAGTTTCTATTTCAATATATGAATAATTCCCCTTTTTATGACACAAAAAAACGAGAGTGTTTACTCTCGCTTTTTGATTTTATGATTAGTAATTATAACCTAACTCGATTGCTTTGATATTTTTCTCTAAAAGTTCCGCTTTCTTTGCTGGAACCATTTGAGATATACTGCTAATTACTTGTTCTAAGCTGAATATCTTGCTTTCTTTAATCACCTTTCCGATAATTATAATATTTGCAAGACCAGAAAGTCCGTTATCGCTTGCAAGTTTAGTTGCAGGGATTGCTACAAGGTTAACGTCGTCCCTACTTAAACTTTTGTTTATAAGCGAACTGTCGTAAACGATACATCCACCAGAAACCGTTTCATTAAAATATTTTTCTAATGAAGGTAAATTCATTGCAATAAGCACGTCGGGTTTTTCTACGATAGGAGAACCAACTGGCTCGTCTGAAATAATAACGCTACAGTTTGCCGTCCCACCACGCATTTCAGGACCGTAAGAAGGAAGCCAAGAAACTTCTTTATTAGCCTTTAATCCGGTAAACGCCAACGCCTTTCCAGAAAAAAGAATACCTTGTCCACCAAAACCTGCAATAAGTATTTTAGTTGAAGCCATTATTTTTCCTCCTTATATTTGTCTTTGTAAACGCCGAGTGGATAGTGTTTTTCCATGTTTTCATTAAGCCATTTGAGCGATTCTTTTGGTGATAAACCCCAGTTTGTAGGACAAGTAGATAATACTTCGATAAGTGAGAATCCTTTGCCCTCAATTTGATTTTTGAACGCTTTCATAATAGCCTTTTTAGCCTTTCTGATATTTGCAACGTTATTAACTGCAACTCTTTCAAGATAAGTAGCACCGTCAACTTGAGAAAGCATTTCACAAACTTTAACGGGATATCCAACAACGGTTACGTCTCTTCCATAAGGAGAAGTTTGCGTTACTTGGTTTGGCAACGTTGTAGGAGCCATTTGCCCACCGGTCATACCATAAATTGCGTTATTAACGAAAATTACGGTAATATTTTCCCCTCTTGCAGCCGAGTGAACGGTTTCTGCAGTACCAATAGCGGCAAGGTCACCGTCACCTTGATAAGTAAACACAACGTTATCGGGGTTTGATCTCTTTGCTCCCGTTGCAACGGCAGGCGCTCTTCCGTGAGCGGCTTGAATCATATCGCAATTAAAATAATTATAGGAGAATACCGAACATCCTACGCTTGCTACACCAACGGTTTTATCTAAAACGCCAAGTTCTTCTAAGCATTCTGCAACTAATCTATGAATAATACCGTGCGTACAGCCTGGGCAATAATGTAATGGGTTATCAGTTAAACCTTTAGTCTTTTTAAATACTACCATTGTTTTGCCTCTCCTTTTTCAATTTTTTCAAGAGTGTTAAGAACTTCGTCCGGCGTCATTAACACGCCACCAGTTCTGCCGTAGAAATATACCGGCTTAGAACAGTTGATTGCCAACTTAACGTCATCAACCATTTGTCCCATATTAAGTTCTACGGTAAGGAAGTTTTTAACCTTTGTAGACGCCTTTTTAAGCGCCTCTACGGGGAAAGGATATAAAGTTATAGGTCTAATCATACCAACTTTAATTCCCTTCTTTCTTGCCTCCATAATGGCATTTTTACAAATTCTTGACGCAATACCGAAAGCAACGATACAAGTTTCAGCATCATCCATCATGAATTCCTCATACATAACTTCTTCTTTTTCAATAATCTTGTAGCGTTCGTATCTGCCGATATTCCACTCTTCAAGTTGCGTGGGAGAAAGTGAAAGTGAGTTAACAACGTTTCTACCCTCGTGATTAGCAGTACCGGTAGTAGCCCAAGGCTTAGCATAGTCGTTTACAACGCCTTTATCTAACGAAACGGGCTCCATCATTTGCCCCAAAGTACCGTCTGCAAGAATCATAGCGGGAACTCTATACTTATCTGCTAAATCAAAGCCCTTAAACGCAAGGTCTACCATTTCTTGAACGGATGCAGGTGCTAAAACGATTAACTTATAGTCACCGTGTCCACCACCCTTAGTTGCTTGGAAATAGTGAGACTGAGAAGGTTGAATACCACCAAGACCGGGGCCACCTCTTTGAACGTTAATAATAAGTGCGGGGAGTTCACAACCTGCAAGATAAGAAATACCCTCGCTCTTCAAAGAAATTCCTGGGCTTGAACTACTCGTCATAACCCTTTTTCCACAAGCAGCAACACCTATTACCATATTGATAGCGGCAACTTCAGATTCCGCTTGCAAGAAAGTTCCTCCTACCTTAGGCATACGCTTTGCCATATATGCAGCAACTTCCGTTTGAGGGGTTATAGGATAGCCGAAATAATAATTACAACCTGCCATAATAGCAGCCTCAGCCAACGCTTCGTTTCCTTTCATTAAAACTTTTTCTGCCATACTGCGCCTCCTATCTCTCCACCGTAATAATCGTATCAGGACACATCATTGCACACGATGCGCACCCAACACACGCCTCTTCATCCACGAGTTCTGCGGGATGATAACCTTTTTGGTTAATCTTGTCTTTTGAAAGAGCAATTATGTTTTTTGGACAAGCAAGTTCGCAAAGTCCACAACCCTTACAACGCTCTTCATCAAAAATTACTTTTGCCATAGTTTCTCCTTTATAACCAGTTTCCGTATTTTATTTCTTCCACTGGTAATACGTTTTTTATTTTGATGTTTTTATCAACTAAATCCTTTCTTATTGAGGTGAATTTTAAGGGAATTCCCGTGTTCTTTTCAATTTCCTTACAAAAACTTTCACCCTCTAATATTTCGTTTATAGTGGTTTCTACACCGAGATTAGAATTGTTTACTAACGCAGTAAATTTAATTTTTCCCGCCCTTTCAATTTCTTCCATAACGGAAAGAACGCCACTTAAACTATTGGTTTCGGGGCGAAATTTATTTACCACCATAAAAGCCTCGAAATTGTTTTCTTCTTTTATCTTTTCAGAAAATCTACCGAGTGCCAAAGCCCCTCTATCGTCACCACCGATATCAACGACTGCAAACCTACTTAAATCGTCTATCATCTTGTAAGACGCAGAATTCATTGCGGGTATATCCACGTTAGTTTCTGCAAAGGGTGATACGACTAAATCTACCCCCTCTGCCTCTAACATACCTAATGCGTCCACCGTTCTATAATAGGGATTAACGATATCAAGGTCATATATACTAACCTTTTGTTTTAGCCTTGATATAGCAATCGCATAGTTAACGGCAACGGTAGTTTTACCACTTCCGTAATGCCCCATAAAAAGGTTTACACGCTTATTAAACATTATACCTTAACCTTATAGCACCAAGAACGTTTATCTTCTCTATTTCCCCATTGAATACCGGTAAGTTCATCGTAAAGTTTTTGCGTTAATTCACCTATTTCATTTGAAGAGATAGTGTGGTCAACACCGTCGTAATACAAGTGACCTATTGGAGAAACTACTGCAGCAGTGCCCGTTCCCCAAGCCTCTTCAAGTTGACCGTTATCAGAAGCCTCGATAAGTTCGTCAACAGAAATAAGTCTTTCACTAACTTTATAACCCCAATCTCTTAAAATTTCAATACAAGATTTTCTCGTGATTCCGGGAAGAACTGAACCGGTGAGCATAGGAGTAACGATTTCACCATTAATCTTGAACATAACGTTCATTGCGCCAACTTCTTCAATATACTTTCTTTCAACACCGTCAAGCCAAAGAACTTGTGAAAATCCTTTTTCTTCCGCTCTCTTTCCTGCTCTTAAAGACGCAGCGTAGTTACCGCCACATTTAGCGTAACCAGTTCCACCTCTAACGGCTCTAACGTCTTGATTTTCAATGCTAATTTTAACGGGAGCAAGTCCTTCTTTATAGTAGTTGCCTACGGGTGAAAGAATAATAACGAATTTTGCTGCGTGAACTGCGTGTACGCCAAGCGTTTCGTCGTTTCCAAACATATAAGGACGGATATAAAGTGAAGTTCCAACCTTTTCAGGAATCCAATCGTATTCTAAGGTTATTAGGGTGGTAAGTGCGCTCATCCAGGTATCTTCATCAATCGCAGGAAGGCATAACCTTTCAGCAGAATCGTTCATTCTTTTTAAGTTTTCCAAAGGTCTAAACATTTGATATCCGTCTGCCGTTCTATAAGCTTTCATACCCTCGAAAATCTCTGCACCGTAATGTAAAACGGTGGATGCAGGGTGAACGGGAATATAATCAAAGGGAACGATTTTAGCATCGTGCCAACCTTTTTCCACAGTGTAGTCCATAACGAACATATGGTCGGTAAAATATTTGCCGAAACCAAGGTTGTTAAAATCGGGTTTTTGTTTTAAGGTTTTTGCCTTTTCAATTTTAATTTCCATATCTAATACTCCTCATTTATTCTTCGTAATCTTTTATGTTTTGTTCTGCCTCTTCCCTCATTTTGTATTTAAGAATTTTTCCCGCTGCGTTCATTGGGAATTCCTTTACAAAATAGAAGTATCTCGGAACTTTATGTTTTGCCATGTGAGAATTTCCGTATTCTCTCATTTCTAATCTTGAAGATTCTTGTCCATTATTTAAGATAATATAAGCGCAAGCCTCTTCTCCATATCTTTCGTCGGGAACGCCAACTACTTGCACGTCCCTAACCTTTTCGTGTGTTAGATAGAACTCTTCAATTTCCCTTGGATATAAGTTTTCACCACCACGGATAATCATATCTTTTAATCTACCCGTAACTTTATAATATCCGTCAGGCGTTCTTTGGCATATATCGCCACTATGAAGCCATCCGTCTGCATCAATGGTATCTTCCGTCGCTTTAGGCATTTTATAATAACCTTTCATTATGTTGTAGCCCCTTGCAACGAATTCTCCGTTTTGCCCGTCGGGAAGTTCTTCTCCCGTTTCAGGATCGATAATCTTACACTCAACACCGGGGAAAGCGCTACCAACCGTTTCAACTCTGTGGTCGATATCCTCGTTAACCTCACCCATAGTACAACCAGGTGAAGCCTCCGTTTGTCCGTAAACGCTAATAATCTCCGTCATGTTCATTTCTTTCGCCGCTCTTCTCATTAATTCGGGAGGACAGTTTGCACCCGCCATAATTCCCGTTCTAATATAAGAAAAATCAGTTTTTGCAAAGTCTTTATGATTAAACATTGCTATAAACATGGTTGGAACACCGTTAAAGCAAGTTATCTTCTCATCCGTAATACAAGCAAGTGAAGATTTTGGTGAGAAGTACGGCATAGGACAAAGCGTTCCTCCGTGCGTCATCGTACTTGTCATTGAAAGCACCATGCCAAAACAGTGAAACATTGGAACTTGGATCATCATTCTATCTGCGGTTGAAAGATCCATTCTATCGCCTATGATTTTACCGTTGTTAACAATGTTTCTATGGGTAAGCATAACGCCTTTTGGAAAGCCCGTAGTTCCCGAAGTGTATTGCATATTACAAACGTCGTCCGGTTTTACTAACGATGCCCTTCTTCTAACCTCTTCCTTAGGCACGAGTGATGAACGCTTGATAAAATCGTTCCATTCTAAACACCCGTCCATATCAAAACCTACCGTTATAACGTTTCTTAAAAAGGGCAAGGTTTTTGAATACAAAGGCTCTCCCGCCTTAACGTTTTTAAGTTCGGGGCATAATTCTGAAATTATTTCTTTATAGTCTGAATCCTTGCAACTGTCTATCATAACCAAGGTATGAGTATCAGACTGTCTTAAAAGGTATTCTGCCTCGTGAATTTTATAAGCGGTGTTTACCGTAACTAAAACTGCGCCGATTTTTACCGTTGCCCAAAAGGTTAAAAACCATTGAGGAACGTTAGTCGCCCAAACGGCAACGTGATGCCCAGGTTCAACGCCCAAAGATATTAACGCTGCTGCCACCCTATCAACGTCCTCTCTAAACTGAGAATAAGTTCTCGTATAATCTAAGGTGGTGTACTTAAAAGCATATTGGTCGGGATATCTTTCCGCCATTTGATCTAAAACTTCTGAAAAAGTAACGTCTAAAACGTCATACCTTTTCCAAGGGAAAGTGCCCGTTTTTGAACGGTTATAATAAATAGGTTGTTCTTTTGCGCTATGTGAAGTAGTGGTGAGATAACTCTTAAAATGCGTTAACAACACGTCGTAAGAAGAAACTTCCCCAGAATCCATAACTGAAACAAACCCATCGTAATTAAGAGAGCGAAGTGCGTTAATAAAGTCTTTAACGGGAAGTTCTCCACTACCGATAAGGCAATTTTCTCCGTCCTTTTTATCACCTAATCTAACGTATCCTATATATGCGCCTAACGTTTGAATAGTTTTATCAGCCGTTTCCCCTGCGGAAAAATAAGTTTCTCTAATATTCCAACAAACTTTCAAAACGGCAGTACCGAAAAGGTTTATAACCTCTAAAACCTTTTCCGTATCAACTAAGTCACCAACTGTTTCAAGCAAAATTGAAACGCCGTTTTCCTTTGCGTTAGAAATGATTGGCAACATCACCTTTTTTAATTGCTCTTGACTATCAAATTTACCAAGTTTTAGTATCACGCCATCAGCAGAAACAAGTGATGCGTTTACAATATACTTTGCAATTTTTTCCGTGTCGGTATCTATATCAATCTCCTCGTCACAAGAAAGTACGGGGATAGAAATATGTCTATTAATTAATTTTCTTTTAGCATCTGCCGTAACTGACGGTCTAAAAATACTGTCCTTATGTTCCGTCTTTTCCTTTTCAAAGTCGGAAATCTCCACTCCGTCAAAACCGTAGTTTCTAACCGTGTTACAAAGTTCAATAAAACTTGGCGTGCTTACGAATTTATCTGGAAAGGAGAACTTCATACTTGCTCCTCCTCGTACACGATTTTGTTAAGAGCATTAATATACGCTCTGATACACGCACCAACGATATCGGTTGAAACGCCGTTACCTGGATATAATTTACCGTTAGCACGTAGTCTAATAATAGAAGAACCTACAGCCTCTCTACCCTTAGTTACTGCGTGAACTTGAAAATCGTCCAACTCGTAATGATGCCCTATAACTTGTTCGATAGCGTGGAACGCTGCGTCAATAGGACCGTCACCCGTGGAAACACCGGTGAATTTTTCTCCATCCTTTTCAAGAGTAACGTTTGCAGTTGCAGGAATAATGTTGCCACTATTTACAACGTAATTTACAAGGTGATAGGTAGAAGGCACTTGCATTGCAGTACTTGCAATAATTGCCTCAAGTTCTTTAATTTCGATATCTTCTTTCTTAGCAGAAACCCTCTTAAATTCTTCGTAAACCTTTCCGTTGTCGTCATCAGAAAGTTCATAGCCAAGAGATTTAACGGTGTCTACCACCTCTTTCATAGTTGCATCTGCACTAATAAAACCGTTGTTAGAAAAAGTAGACGAAGTGGTTTCATCTTCCTTAACACTTCCCTCGATTGACGATAAAATCGTTTTTGCTCTCGTAACGTCAATATCACAAGTAGCATCAATATCGTACTTTTTAGCCCTCGTAATATCGGCAAGAGTAGAGAGTGAAAGATATTCACCTATAGAAGAAGTTTTAACTCCGTTTGCTCCCGCCTTAATCGCCTCTAATGCGCAAGCGGGCGCAAGGCGCAACTTATCGGAAGGTTTAACGTAAACCTCAATATCGCAAACTGCTTTGATTTTATTAACCACGTTTGCAAAATCTTCAGGGAAAGCATCTCCAGCTTCGTCGGAAATGGTAATTGCGTACGCACCGTTTTCCTTAGCCGTTTTAGCAACAGATTCAATAAATCCTTCTTCTGCCCTGAACGCGTCAACAGCACAGAACTCAACTAAAGAGCAAAGTGACGATGCGTTTTTAACAAGTTCTGCAATCTTTTCAAGCATTGCAGGGGCTTTTAAATGGTGGAAATATTCCATTTGTGCAGTGGAAACGGGCATAACTACTTGTAAACATGGTTTAATAGCGTCTTTTACGCATTGATACGCTTGATTTACAGATTCTTCTGAAACGCCAACGGGGATTTTAACCATTGCGTTTTTTATCGTCTTTGATAGAGTTTGACAAATTACCTCGTTTTCCTTTCCGTTTTTAAGCAAAGGAAGTTCGATCCCATCAACGTTAACTAAATCTAGTTTTTCAGCAATAGAAAGCCTCTCCCTAAAAGTTAAGGATAGTTCATTTTCGTAAACTACACTTAAAGTTGCATCTGAAACGGTAATTTTTCTCATAATTTTTCTCCTAAATATTATTATCCTCTTAAACAAAAATCCCCGACTGAAAACCAGTCAGGGACGACAAAGCCGTGGTACCACCCAGATTATTGCAATAATGCAATCACTCTTTTGCTTTTAACGGGGCTAATCCGTAAACGACTAATAAATTCATCGTTTTTAACGTTCTCTTCACTGCGTTTTTGAAAGATTAATAATAATATTATTAATATTTTACAATACAGTGTAAATTATGTCAAGTAAATGAGCCTCCTTTTGGCACTATACGTTGACTTTATGAAAAAAATCCCCGACTGAAATTCAGTCAGGGACGACAAAGCCGTGGTACCACCCAGATTATTGCTACATTGCAATTTCTCATTTACCTTTAACGGAGTTATCCGTAAACGATTACTTTCTTTCGCCGTTTCCGCTCGGGAATGAGTAACGCTACAACTTCTATTGACTTTCACCAACCGTCAACTCTCTAAAATCCATCAAAATAGCGTCTTTTTCCGTCACTGCGTTTTATTAAATATACGGTGATTATATCACCAGCAAAAAAATATTGTCAAGCAAAATATAAGCCTTTTTCTATATTTTTAACAATTTTTTTATGTTTTTTGAAAAAATCATTTCCCTCTCCTCTTCAGTTAGAGGAATTTTATTAAATCTTTCTATTTCGCCCTTTGCATCCCACATAGGAAAATCGGTGGCAAAAAAGAATTTCTCCACACCTAAAAGGTCTATAATTTCCTTTGCGTTTTCGGGAGTTATAAAAGCCAAAGATGAACAAGTGTCGAAATAAACGTTCTTTAGTCCTTTATAAACTTCCACCTCATGCCAACGCCTATACCCACCAAAATGCGCACCGATAAAGGTAACGAAAGGATATTTTTTAGCCATTTTTGCAAGACGCTCGGGCGCAGAATATTCGTATCTATTATCCCCAACGTGTAATAGAATTGGAAGTTTATCACCTACAGCAGTATAAATTTTTTCCGCACTCTCGCTATCAATGTAAAATTTTTGAAAATCGGGATGAAGTTTAACACCCTTAAACCCGCTATTAATGCACCACTCGATTTCCTTTTTAATTTCCTCTTCGGAAAGGTCTTCGTGTAAAGTCATAAATGGAATAAATTCAGGGTGTAAATCTGCCTCCGATTTAATAAATTCGTTAATCGTATGAACTTGATGAGCAGTAGTTGCGCAAGAGTGAACTACGAATTTTTCCACTCCTGCAAGTTTTCCCTCTTCAAGCAGTCTTGAAGTAGTTCCTGCATCTTCCATAACAAGATCGTAAAAATTACCTATTGCTTCGGTTGCTTTTTTTGCTATTTTATCTGGATAAATATGCGCGTGTGCATCAATTATCATTGGTCATTTCTCCATATATTTTTTTAAGAAAGAGGTGTCAGTTTGCCACTCGATATTGTTTCTTCTTTGATGAATTTTATTTGCCTCACTTCTGTCTTTTTTCATTTCAGCATAAGTGCAGTTATTAACTTTCATATAGTGATTTTCCGCTCTTTCTTCATCACCAATTAGGGCAGTTCTTTCCATATGAATTGCTTGATGACAGTCCGTGCAAACGGCAATAACCGTTTCAAGTTTTTGTATTCCTTTTTCTTCGTTATAACTCCACCTTTCGTGAGCCTCTAATCTTGCCACTTTTCTGCCACATATGGAACACTTTTCGCCCGCCCTACTAATAGCGTCTTTCCTTATCATTTCCCAAACCTTTTTTGGCAAAGCCGTGCGTAAATTTAAGTACCAGCATCCATCCGGCACTAATTCTATTTCAAGTTTTCTCATTACACACCCCTTGAATCGTGACAGACAAAATATATTATTTGATAGTCGTTTGAAAGATTTTTAATTAGACTTAGGACAGATTGCAATTTTGCTCCGTCTAAATTAACGAAGGGATCGTCTAAAATAATAAAAGGTTTATCTTGAGTAAACAACGCCTCAATTAACGCAAATCTCTTGCAAATTTCAATCAAATTTCTATACCCTTTACTATAATAATCAACGTCTTTAGTTTGCCCGTTGGCAATTGCACTAACCTTTAAATCCACGTCAATATTAACTTCTAAATTAGCGTCGTCAATATATTTAATAAATTTAGTTAGTCCATTTTGAAGAGGCTCACGATACTTAATTTTCATACTCTCGTCAGCTTTTTTCAAATACTCTATCGTGAGAGATAAAATTTCATATTCGCTAATTGCTTTTTCTAATTTTTCTCTTAAATCGGATAAATTTTCTTCATATTCTCTAAGCCTTTCACCCTCTAATTGATGAGCGTTAATCCTTGCCCTTTTTTGTGCAAGAAGATTAACTTTTTCAGAATATTCATTATTTAAAATGCTTTGCTTATTTTTTAGCATGCTTAAATCTTCTACCAAAGAAAAATCTGCAAAAGCATCTTTATCTTTTTCAATCTCTTCTACGTTTTTTGAAATATTTTTT
>JAZSDD010000015.1:0-17596 GCA_045530945.1 Christensenellaceae bacterium | reverse complement strand
CACAGAACGACATGGCTACGATCCGACTTAATCATCCATTCGGGACGGTTTCCGCTCTTTCTGAAAGACTCGATTATTTCGATACGTTTAACGGCACGAATTCTTCTTTGACCGGAAACGTTTTCTTCAATAATTTTCTTTGCTTCTGCACTTTCCTTTTCAATGTCGATAGCCATTAAAAGTTCTTTAATAGCCTCTGCACCCATACCCGTTTTGAAAGAACCTACGCCGTAAATTTCTTCGGCCTCGATTTTTTCTCTATCATTGATAACTTGTTTGTAGGTAAGGTTAGTTTCACCCGGATCTAAAACGATATGGCTTGCAAAGTATAACACTTGCTCTAAAGCCTTGGGACTAATATCGAGCATTAAGCCGATTCTTGAAGGAACGCCCTTAAAATACCAAATGTGAGAAACGGGAGCGGCAAGTTCAATGTGTCCCATACGGTCACGACGAACTTTTGATTTTGTAACCTCTACTCCGCACTTGTCGCATATTACGCCCTTATAACGAATACGTTTATACTTTCCACAGTGACATTCCCAATCCTTAGTCGGCCCAAAAATTCTTTCGCAGAATAAACCGCCCATTTCAGGTTTTTGTGTTCTATAGTTAATGGTTTCAGGCTTGGTAACCTCGCCGTAAGACCACTCTCTAATTTTTTCGGGAGATGCAACTCCTATCTGTATTGAATCAAAGTTATTAAGTTCAAACATTAATTTCTCCCTCCTTATTCTTCGTCGAACGCTTCAACGTCTAAATCGTCTAAATCGTCAAGATCGTCTAAATCACTTGCGTCAGGGATAGTAGTATCTATCTCGTCGTCCTCGTCCTCAAACATATCTTTAGCGTTAAACTCAAAGTCGTCAAGATCAACTTCTTCAGTTCCCTCGAATACAGTTTCACCAATATCGTCAGCACTGATATCTTCAATAGAAACTTCTTCTTTGTTGTCTCTTTCTCTAAATGCAGGAATATCGTCGATATCGCTTTCGATAAGATCTTTAATAGCAAGTTCTTCTTTGTTTTCGGTAAGAACTTTCATATCGAGTGCCAACGATTGTAATTCCTTTAATAACACCTTAAATGCTTCTGGAATACCAGGTTCTGAAATGTTAGTACCCTTAACGATAGATTCGTAAGTTTTTACACGTCCCACGATATCGTCTGACTTAACGGTAAGAATTTCCTGTAAAATGTGAGCCGCGCCGTAAGCTTCAAGCGCCCAAATTTCCATTTCACCGAATCTCTGTCCACCGAATTGTGCCTTACCACCCAAAGGTTGTTGAGTAACTAAACTGTAAGGACCGGTAGATCTTGCGTGAATCTTATCGTCAACCAAGTGGTGAAGTTTAATCATATACATTTGACCAACGGTAACTCTGTTTTCAAACGGTTCACCCGTTCTTCCATCGTATAGTTGAATCTTACCGTCAACTTCTCCGTCTGGGTTAACAATGTTGTTGTCTTTAAGTAATTCTTTAATATCGCTTTCAGATGCACCGTCGAATACGGGGGTAGCAATCTTCCAGCCGAGTTGTTTACAAACTAAACCTAAATGCACCTCTAATACCTGTCCGATATTCATACGTGAAGGAACGCCGAGGGGGTTAAGTACGATTTGTAAAGGAGTACCGTCTGCCATAAAGGGCATATCGGATTCAGGGAGAATTCTTGAAATAACACCCTTGTTTCCGTGACGGCCTGCCATCTTGTCACCGATAGAAATCTTACGCTTTTGTGCAATGTAAACTCTAACGAGTTTATTAACTCCCGGAGGAAGCTCGTCTTTGTTTGCTCTCGTAAAGATTTTAACGTCTACTACGATACCGCCTTCTCCGTGAGGAACTTTTAAGGAAGTATCTCTAACTTCCCTTGCCTTTTCACCGAAGATTGCTCTAAGTAGTCTTTCTTCTGGGGTAAGTTCCGTTTCACCCTTAGGCGTTACTTTACCAACGAGAATATCGCCACTGTTAACTTCTGCACCCACTCTAACGATACCGTCTTCGTCGAGATCTTTAAGCGCATCGTCACCAACGTTAGGAATATCTCTGGTAATTTCTTCTTCACCAAGTCTGGTGTCTCTTGCTTCTATTTCGTGCTCTTCGATATGAATAGTGGTAAACATATCTTCACGCACGAGTTTTTCAGAAAGGAGTATAGCATCCTCGTAGTTATAGCCTTCCCAGCTCATAAATCCAACCATAATATTGCGACCTAATGCAAGTTCGCCGTTTCTGGTTGAAGGACCATCTGCTATGGTTTGACCTTTTTCAATCTTTTCGCCCTTATCTACGATAGGTCTTTGATTGAGGCAAGTACCTTGGTTACTTCTTTCAAATTTCTTTAGTCTATATTCCCTTTCAAAACCGTCGTTTTCAGTAACAACGATTTTATCACTTGCAACGCTCTTAACAACGCCTGCTTCCTTAGCGTTAACCATAACACCAGAGTCGTAAGCAATACGTCTTTCAATACCCGTAGCAACGATTGCGTTTTCAGGACAAAGTAGTGGAACTGCCTGACGTTGCATGTTTGATCCCATGAGAGCACGGTTGGTATCGTCGTTTTCCAAGAACGGAATAAGCGCAGCAGCAACTGAGATAAGTTGCTTTGGAGAAACGTCCATATAGTCCATTTTCTCTTGTGCATCCTCAGTGATTGCATCTTTGAAACGGCAAGAAACACGTTCGTTAACGAAATACTTGTTGTCAATTAACGGTTCGTTTGCTTGCGCAACGATATATTTATCCTCCTCATCTGCAGTGAGGTAGTCAACGTGTTCAGTAACTTCCGTTACGATTTTACCGTCTTCTCCGAGAGTGTGGATAACCTTTCTATAAGGAGATTCGATAAAGCCGAATTCATTTACTTGAGCGTAAGCTGCAAGTGAAGAAATAAGACCTATGTTCTGTCCTTCAGGCGTTTCAATAGGACAAATTCTACCGTAGTGAGAGTGGTGAACGTCACGCACTTCAAAGGTTGCTCTATCTCTGTTAAGACCACCAGGACCTAATGCAGAAAGTTTTCTCTTGTGAGTGAGTTCCGCAATCGGGTTAGTTTGATCCATAAATTGTGATAATTGTGATGAACCAAAGAATTCTTTAATTGCTGAACTTACGGGACGAACGTTGATAAGACCTTCGGGAGAAACGTCCTTTTGATCTTGCGTTGCCATTCTTTCTTTAATAACTCTTTCAAGTCTTGCAATACCGATACGGAATTGGTTTTGTAAAAGTTCACCAACCGAACGAACACGACGGTTTCCTAAGTGGTCGATATTATCAACTGAGTTAAGACCTTCGATTAAGTCTAAGTTAACGGAAACTGACGCAACGATATCGTCTACCGTAACGTGCTTATGATTAAGTTTATCAAGAATAGGACGGATATCCTTTTTCTCTTCAGAAGTTAATGGAGTTTCCGTGCCTCTTTCCATAATATTCCAGAAAGATAGACAAGCACGAACGAATTTATTTCTCGTTTCTCTTGCTTTTTCCTCGTTCTTTCTATCTTCAGGCTTTTCTTCGCCTGCGGGAATAACTTTATCTTCGATATAGAATAAAGCGTTAATTTCCTTTCTTAAACTTTCAGCAGTTGCCTCTACCCCGCTCTCTGATGCAACGGATGCAACCTTTTTAGAAAATTCTAACGAAGGATTATAAACGTAATCAAGTAAGCCAAAATATTTAGGATCAACGCCGGTAACTTCCTTAAAACCTACAACGTTGTTTGCAATAATTTTGTGCTTTTTGCCGTTTAGGTCTGCATAGAATACGTTAACGCCGGCATTTTGAATATCTTCTGCTAACGCCTTAGAAATAATTTGACCTGCAGTAGCCAAAACTTCACCGTCGGAAGAAATAACGTCCTCGTAAGACTTTAAGCCAACGATTCTTTCACCCAAACGGAGACGTTTGTTGAATTTATATCTACCAACTTTTGCAAGGTCGTATCTTCTTGCGTCGAAGAAAAGATTTTTAAGATGTTGTTTAACAGCCTCTTCGGTGGGAATTTCACCGGGACGTAAACGACGATAAAGTTCAATAAGACCTTCACTCTCCGTCTTAGCAACGTCCTTTTCAGCAGTGCTTTTAATCATTTGATTATTATCAAAGAGTTCTGCAAGTGCTTCGTCAGTTCCGAAACCGAGCGCCCTCAATAATACAGTACCAGTGAGTTTTCTCGTACGGTCAACGTGAACCCAAAGTATACCTTGGGAATCTTGTTCAAACTCAAGCCAAGCACCTCTTGAAGGAATAACGGTGGTGTCGTAAATATTCTTTCCAGACTTGTCCACTTGTTTGCCATTGTAAACGCCGGGTGAACGAACGAGCTGAGAAACGATAACACGTTCTGCACCGTTGATAATAAACGCGCCGTTTTCCGTCATAAGCGGGAAGTCGCCCATGAACACTTCTTTATCAATAACCTCTTCGGTAATTTTATTGATAAGTCTTACCTTAACTCTTAAAGGGAGAGCGTAGGTAGCATCCCTTTCCCTACATTCTTTTTCGTCATACTTAGGCGAACCTGCAAGGGTGTGGTCCAAAAAGTACAATTCAAAACGGTCTGAATAGTCGGTTATGGGAGAAAAATCTTCCAAAACCTCGCTAATACCCTCACGGATAAAAGCGTCATAGGAGTCCTTTTGGATTTTGACAAGGTAAGGAAGTTCAATCGCATCCTTGATTTTGGAGAACGATTTTCTCTTTACTTTGCCACATGTGATTTCCGATAATACTCTCGTCATTAAAACACGCTCCTTAAATTAAAAAATATGGTTTTACACTGTTTACAAAAAACTATTTTTGTTGTATAATTATTTTTGCAAACGGATTTTAGGTTAAAAATCAAACTTTATTTGCTAAATTCTTGCGTTTTTCACTCTTTTTTTGAGCCGAAATTTTGCAAAAAGGCGATAAGAATCGATAATAACCTATCATAATGCATTTTATAATACTAATACTTTTTGTCAAGTTTGTCAAGCAATTTGAAAAATTTTTTAAAATAATTTTAATAAAGGAACAAAAAGGGATTATTTTCGACAAAATTCCCCTAATAATAGGCTATGAGAATAGATAAATTTTTAAAAGTTTCAAGAATACTAAAACGCAGAACGTTAGCGCAAGAGGCGGCAACGGGCGGAAGAATTTCCGTTAACGGAAGAGTAGTTAAACCCTCCTACCAAGTTAAGATTGGCGACGTGGTTGAGGTTGGATTTATTAGTGGAACGGTTAAGTTTAGAATTATCGACGTTAAGGACACCGTAAAAAAAGAACAAGTTGAATCCCTTTACGAGATTCTTGGAGAATAAAATGAAAGTTACCTTAATTCTCGCCTGCGCTGGCGAGGGAAAGCGTGCAGGCTTTTCAAAAAACAAATTACTAATAAGCACTGACGGAACTACCGTTTTGCAAAAAACTCTTTCCGTCTTTTTTAAGTCGAATTTAATAGACGAATATATAGTAACTTTATCTGAAAAAGATTTTAACGAGGTTGCCCCTACTCTTCCCGACGGGGTTAACGCCGTGCTTGGCGGAAATACGAGAACGGAATCAGTTAAAAACGCACTTTCAAAAACGACGGGAGATATCGTTTTAATTCACGACGGCGCAAGATGCTTTATTACTGAAAGGGTTATTAAAGATTGTATTGATTGTGCAATCAAATTTGGTAGCGCAATTCCCATCGTTCCCGTAAGAGATACTATTTGTTCTTCTGACGGAGAGAAAGTTTTATCATACTTAGGAAAAAGTGGACTTTTCGCTGTTCAAACGCCACAAGGCTTTAATACAAAAAATCTTAAAAAGGCTTATGTTGAGAGCGAGGGAAAAACTTTTAACGACGACGGGGAGGTTTACTCTTCTGTATTCGGCAAGGTAAATACCTATATGGGCGACAGCAAAAATATTAAACTAACGTATAGCGAAGATTTTGACGCCCTTTTCTCCCTACCCCTTTGCAAAGTTGGAAACGGTTTTGATTGCCATAAGTTAGTTGAAAATCGTCCACTTATCTTAGGAGGAATAACAATACCTCACGACAAGGGATTATTAGGGCATTCTGATGCAGACGTTTTAACGCACGCCGTTATGGACGCAATGTTATCTGCTTGCGCGCTCAGAGATATTGGATACCACTTCCCCGATTCCGACGAACAGTATAAGGGGGCTGATAGCATTAAACTACTCGAAAGAGTTATTATGCTATGCAGAGATGCGGGTTATAATATAAAAAGCCTTTCGGCTGTGATTATGGCGCAAAAGCCCAAACTATTGCCCCATATTAAAAGCATAACTGAAAACCTTGCAAAAGTATTAAACTTAGAAGTAAATGATATAGGTATAGGCGCAACCACGTTAGAGGGACTTGGCTTTGTTGGAAGAGAAGAAGGCATTTGCGTTTCTGCATCTTGTATAATGGTGAAAATATAAATGGATAAAATAAATAAAAAAACCGTTATCGTAACGGGCGCATCGGGAGGAATGGGTAAAGCTATTTGCTCCCTACTTAAAAAAGATTATATTGTTTACGCTTTGGACGTTAAAGACGCTCATATAGACGGTGTGAATTTTATTTATTGTGACGTTTCTGATGAAAATTCCGTTAAAGAGGCTTATTTAAGTGTTAAAGAAAAGGTAAGCAACGTCTATTCTATAATTCATACGGCAGGTATTTACGACCTTGATTCTTTGCTTGAAATAGAAGAAGAAAGGCTTATAAAGATATTTAACGTAAACTTTTTTGGGGCATACAGAATAAATAAAACCTTTTTACCACTATTAAAAAAGGGCAGTAAAATTATAATGGTGACGAGCGAGCTTGCTCCCCTATCCCCTTTACCCTTTACTGGAATTTACGCAATATCAAAAACGGCACTTGAAAACTACGCTCACTCGTTAAGAGTGGAGTTATCACTTTTGGGAATTTTCCTTTCCGTTATAAGACCGGGAGCGGTTAAAACGGATATGATAAGTGCTTCTACAACAGCGCTCGATAGATTTTGTCAAAAAACCACTCTCTACCCCGTTAACGCTAAACAATTTAAGAAAATTGTAGACTCGGTGGAGAATAAAACGGTATCACCAAACAAAATAGCAAAAAAAGTAGAAAAAGCAGTTAAGAAGAAAAAACCAAAACTAACCTACAACGTAAATAGAAATTTCCTTTTAAGGCTTTTATCTATTTTACCTAAAAAATTGCAAGTTTTTATTTTACGCTCTATACTTAAATAAAGAGAGAAAAGTATGAAATCACATATAAAAATTTTAATTGCATTTTTACTTAACTTTTGTTTTTCAATTTTTGAATTTATCGGTGGCATACTAACGGGTAGCGTTTCTATTGCGTCTGATGCCGTTCACGACTTAGGGGACGCTATCGGCATAGGAACTTCCTTTTTCTTAGAGAGAAAAAGTAAAAAACGTCCGGACGATAAGTATACATACGGTTATTCAAGATATTCCGTTTTAGGTAGCGTAATTACTACGGCAATTTTAATTATCGGCTCAGTGGCAGTTGTTTACAACGCCGTATTAAAAATAATAAACCCCACTATTATTAATTATAACGGTATGATTATTTTTGCCGTGGTTGGCGTGGTAGTAAACTTTCTTGCAGCTTTTTTCACCCACGAAAAAGATTCACTTAACCAAAAGGCTGTTAATTTACATATGTTAGAAGACGTTTTGGGTTGGATTATCGTTTTAATAGGCGCAATCATTATGAAATTTACCGGCTTTGCCCTTTTAGACCCTATCCTATCAATAGGCGTTGCAATATTTATTTTCATAAACGCAATATCCACCTTGAAAGAGGCAATCGACGTGTTCCTTGAAAAAACACCAAACGGTGTTTGCGTTAAAGAACTTATACACCACATAAGTGAAATCGAGGGAGTTATAAACGTTCACCACCTACACGTTTGGAGTATGGACGGGCAAAGTAATTTTGCCACGCTACACGTCGTTGCAAAAGGTGATACGGCTAAATTAAAACAACTTATAAAAGAAGAACTAATAGAACATAACGTTTCTCACTCTACTATTGTGTTTGAAAGTGAAGATGAAGAGTGCAAAGATTTAGAGTGTAATCCTATTGCAACTTCCACTCATTGCCACCACCATCACCACCACGGACATAAACTCGAGCATAGCAACCATAATCACGAACATAAATAAACACTTAAATAAGATAAAAACCCACGGTAAAGCGCTCTTTTCTTAGGGATTTAAATTAAACAATTTGTAAAACTCGACTTTTCACAAGTCGAGTTTTTTTTGCTTATAAGAAATGCTTGATAAAATTTTTTATATGTGATATACTAACTATGCCAAATCAATTTCATAACAAGCAAAAGTAGGGATATTTTCTTTTTTAGGGATATACTTATACTTATTTTAAGCATACTAAAAATCAATGAATTTGATAAAATGCAAATTCCATCAGGTTTTTAGTATGGTTATCCTTACTTGCTTGAAATTGGTTTGGCGACTATCGGAGTTTGCGTTTTAGTGCGTTAACTTCGGTTGGCGCACTTTTTATTTAAGGCTGAGGTTTTTATTTAAAACATCGCTTGATAAAATTGCTTTATTGTGTTATACTAATTGTGCCAAACAAATCGAATACTTTGAGAAAGGATATTTTTCTTTAAAGGGATATTCTATCTTTTTTTCGTGCAACCTAATCTAATAAGAATTTGGTAAAAGCGCAAATTCCACGGATTAGGACACAAAGGATTTATCCCTCTTCTATTTTCGATTTGTTTGGCGACAATCGGAGTTTGCGTTTTTCGGTGCGCTAACTTCGGTTGGCGCACTTTTTATTTGAAGCTGAGTTTTTTATAAAACATCGCTTGATAAAATTGCTTTATTGTGTTATACTAATTACGCTCAACAAATTAAATCTATGTAAAATTTGGGTTTATTTTCTTTTAAAGGGATAATTATACTCTTTTTTTGCAACACTTACATTATCGAATTTGATAAAATGCAGATTCCATTTATGTAAGTGTTAAACCCATTTCATATAAGATTTGTTGAGCGACAATCGGGGTCTGCGTTTTAGTGCGTTGACTTCGGTTGGCGCACTTTTTATTTGAAGCTGAGTTTTTTATAAGAAATGCTTGATAAAAATTTTTATAAGTGATATACTAAATATGCCAAACTAACTTAATAAACGCAATTAGTGGTGTAATTTTCTTTTTTATAAGGATAATTATATCTATTTTTGCCACAATAGTATTATTGAATTTGATAAAATGCAGATTCTACTTGTGCTATTGTGGTTACACCATTTTGCGTAAAGTTAGTTTGGCGACTATCGGAGTCTGCGTTTTAGTGCGTTGACTTCGGTTGGCGCACTTTTTATTTAAGGCTGAGGTTTTTATAAAACATCGCTTGATAAAATTGCCTTATTATGTTATACTAATTACGCTACACATTTTTAATAACTAAAATCAGGGCATACTATTGGTAAAAACGTATGCTCTCACCTGGTTTTAGGGAAATGTGTAGCAACATAGAGAGAAACGTTTTTGGTGCGCTCTCTATGGGCGCACTTTTTTACATGGAAAAAATTTATGAGAAAAAAGAAACTCACTGAAGAAGAAATAAAGGCTTTCATCGCTGATTTGGTTAAAAGAGTAAAAATTGAAACCAGTAACGAATATAGTATGGCTTACCTTTTAATGGAAATAGCTGAAGATACTTTGCGAACTAGCCTTGACCCAAATCAAACGGTTTTATACGAGGACTTTTGCAAAAAAAGAGATGCTTTTTATGATATAGCAGATATTAAATTTTTAAAAAAATCATAAGCGTAATAAAAAACGCACGGCGCTTTATAATAAAGCATCGTGCGTTTTTGTTTAAATTAAATTAGTCTTGGTCGGGTTCTAAACTCATTGCCTCGTCAGCAAGTTCGTCCTCTTCTAAAACTCTGCAAAACTCTTCAAACACTTCGTCTAAAAGACCATCGTCCTCAATAGGAATAAGTTCTGCAGTATCCTCGTCGTCCCCTGCAACTTCGAAAATAACAAGGTCGTCTTCTGACATGCCTTCAATTTCTTCGGCAGGCTCGAACGCAGAATAAATTTTACCCTTATATTCGATTGTGCCAACGAAAAAGAATTTAATCTTTCTTCCGTCGTCAGTAGAAAGTTCTACGATATCTTCTTCATCACAGCAACCACAATCGCAATCGTGTTCAGAACAGTTGCAATCTTCCCCACCACAATCACACTCGTGATGGTGTTCCTTTTCGTTTTCGCATCCACAGGTGCATTTTTCTTTCTTACTCATAATTTATCTCCTTTATTTTGCCTTTTTATTAATTTCGTTTAAATAACTTTGAAGTATGGTGGCGGCAGCAAGGCTATCAACCACACTTTTTCTCTCTTCCCTACTCTTGCCTTGAGATATAAGAATTTCCTCCGCCTCGCAAGTAGAACACCTTTCATCCACCGTGATTATCTCAATGCCTAAAATTTCTTTAAGACGGGCTATAAAAAACAAAGCCTTTTCCGTTTGAATAGAGGGCGTTCCGTCAAAATTCACGGGAAGTCCACACACCATTTTAGTAACTGACTTTTCCTTTGCCAAATGAGAAATCTTCTCAAGGTCGGTTCTTAAATTTTTACGAAACAAGGTAGACACGGGTAGAGAATAAGAATTAAAAGGATCTGAAACGGCAATCCCAATTCTTTTATCGCCGATATCTAAACACAAATATCTTTCCACAAAATTATTATACCACGCCTTTATCTTTTTTTCAATAGAAAAGGGGTGGTTTTTTCACCCCTTTTTTTATGATTTTTTCTTAGGTTTACTCATTTCGGAAACCTTTTTCTTAACTTGTTCTTGTCCCTCTTTAACGGCTTGTCTTGCCTTTACTGAATTAGTAACCAAAACTGCGCCGCCAAGCATTCCGAGAACGATACCTGCTAAAAACTTTTCGTCCATAATATCCCCCTTTTAAGGTTATTATGTGAAAGTATTTATTAAAATATACTTTTTACGCTTTCTTTTTAGAAAGGTAATCTTCTATTGCTTTTTTAATTCCCTCTTCTGCTAAAACGGAACAATGCAATTTTTGCGCAGGCAAACCACCGAGAGTTTCCACAACCTTTTTATTTGTTATTTTTAACGCCTCTTCAATAGATAAGCCTTTAACCATTTCCGTTGCCGTTGAACTCGTTGCGATTGCTGCCGTACAACCAAAGGTCTTAAACTTAGCGTCAACGATAATATCGTTTTCTATTTTTAAAGAGATTTGCATAATATCTCCACAACTTGCGTTGCCAACCGTTCCAACCCCGTCTGCATTTTCTATTTCACCAACGTTTTTTGGGTTTCTAAATACTTCTATCACTTTTTCGTTATACATTTTTAATTTCTCCTTCCTTGGCGTTAAATAGGGGTGACATTTCCCTCAATTTATTTACTGAATTTTTAAGTTCTTCAACGGTGTAATCAATTTCTTCAACCGTGTTGTGTTTTCCAAACGAAAACCTTATCGAGCCGTGAGCAAGTTCTTCGGGAACACCTAACGATAATAACACGTGTGACGGTTCGAGCGAACCAGACGAGCAAGCCGAGCCAGATGAAACGGCAATCCCCGCAAGGTCTAAACAAAAGAGTATTGATTCTCCCTCAATATATTCAAAAGAAAAATCTGCGTTTGCAGGAAGTCTTTTACTTCCATCCTTAGGTCCGTTAAGTTTTATAAAGGGAATTTCCTCCGTAACCCTTTTTATAAACCTATCTCTAAGTGCAGAAACGTATTTAGCGTTATCTTCTAAATTTTCGTTAGCAATCTTAAACGCCTCATAAAATCCAACGATACCGGGGACGTTTGTCGTGCCTCCCCTCTTGGTGCGTTCTTGATGCCCACCGGTTATAATGCTTTGAACTCTAAGTCCGTTTCTTATATATAAAGCGCCAACGCCCTTAGGTCCGTAAATCTTATGTGAACTCATACTCATTAAGTCCACGCCAAGTTCTTTAACGTTTATTTTAAGAACACCCGCCGCCTGAACTGCATCAGTAAAACAAATAGCGCCAACCGAGTGCGCAATTTCGGCAATCTCTTTTATAGGCTCAATCGTTCCCACTTCGTTATTTGCAAGCATACAGCCTACGAATATGGTGTCTTTTCTAATTATGCTTTTAAGGTGCGCAAGGTCAACAAACCCCTCGCTATCCACCTTCATAAAACTAATTTCAAAGCCCTCTTTTTTGAGTTCTTTTGCCGTGGAAAGCATTGCTGCGTGTTCTATGGGGCTAATAATTAAATGCTTGCCCTTTTCTTTATAAGCCCTTGCAACTCCACGAAGCGCCCAGTTATCCGCCTCCGTTCCACCGGAAGTGAAATAAAGTTCGTTAGGCTTACAGCCGATAATCTTAGCAATACCGTCCCTCGCCTCGTCAACTGCTTTAACAGCCTCACGCCCAAAATGGTGTTGACTGTTTGCGTTTCCGAAAGTTTCGGTAAAATAAGGAATCATTTTTTCTAACACTTTTTTATCCACGGGCGTTGTTGCCGCATGGTCAAAATATATAGGCGTTTTTACCATTATCTTAAATCTCCGTCAATCATTTGTCTTAAAGTCATAGAATCTAACAGTTGGTTTATTCCCTCGTAAAGTTTCTTCCATACTCCGCTTGTGGGGCAACACTTACATTTTCCCTCTTTACTCACGCACTCTATAATCTCCATATCGTCTTCTAACGCACGAACAATTTCACCTATCGTGATATTTTCCGGTGCTTTTGCAAGATAATATCCTCCGTTTACACCTCTTGAAGCACAAACTATATCTCTTTTAGAGAGCATTCTCATTATTTTTTCAAGATATTTATTAGATACTGCAATCATAGTTTCCAAAGTCGTTGCAGAAACTTGCTTATCGGGATAATTAAGCCCTAAAATGTGGCACGCTTGCAATCCGTAATGAGTTTTGGAAGAAAGTTTCATTTTTCACCTTACCAAACAAATTGCAACCTTTTTGGTTGCAATTATATTATAATGGTATTTAGTTATAAAGTCAAACGAAAAACAAGGGGAAAAATCAACTTATTATTATTCGTTAATATTTTCAACTTCTTTTAAAACTTCTTTAATTTTTTTAGCGGCAATATCAAGTTGTTCTTCGGTGTGGGTTGCCATATAACTCGTTCTAATTATGCTTTTGCCAACTGGAACTGCGGGCGATACGGTAGGATTAACGTAAACCCCGTTATCAAAGAGTTTTTGACAAGCAATAAACGTTCTAAAATTATAATAGGTAAGTATTGGAATAATGGGCGTGATACTATCTTCACCCATAATTGCAACACCCTCGGAGATAAGTTTTTTGCGCATATAAGAAGAAATCTCTGAAAGTCTTTTTACCCTTTGAGGTTCTCTTTTAAGAATTTCTAACGACTTTCTTGCACAAGCCACCGAAGAGGGCGTTATGCTTGCGCTAAAAATAAATGGACGAGAGGTGTGTCTAACGTAAGAGCAAACCTTTTTGTTTGACACCATATATCCACCAAGGCTGGCTAACGATTTTGAGAACGTTCCCATATAAATATCCACTTCGTCTTCTAAGCCAAAATGTTCTGCCGTTCCCCTACCGTGCGCACCCAAAACGCCTAAGCCGTGAGCATCGTCCACCATAACTCGTGCGCCGTATTTTTTTGCGAGGGCAACTATTTCGGGAAGTTTACAAATATCTCCACCCATTGAAAATACGCCGTCCGTCACGATTAAAATGCCGTGCATAGTATTATCGATAGTTTTAAGCACTCTTTCAAGGTCTTGCATATCAGAGTGTTCGTATCTAAGCATTTTAGCGTATGATAAACGGCAAGCGTCGTAAATACTTGCGTGGTTTTCCTTGTCGCAAACTATATAATCGTTTCTGCCTGCGATTGAAGAAATGATACCGAGGTTGCTTTGAAAACCGGTAGAAAAGGTAACGGCGTCTTCCTTTTTCAAAAACTCTGCAAGTTCTTTTTCTAATTCTAAATGAGTGTCGAGAGTTCCGTTAAGAAATCTACTACCAGAACAACCAGAACCGTATTTATTAAACGCCTCTATTCCAGCCTCAACTACTTCGGGATGGGAAGTTAAGCCAAGATAGTTGTTTGAACCTATCATTATCATTTGCTTTCCTTCCATTTGAACTTCGGGCGCTTGCCTCGTTTCTAACTTATGAAAATAGGGGTAAATCCCCTTGTCCATTGCTATTTTTACTTGTTCTAAACTATCGCACTTATCAAATAAGTCCATAAAAGCCCTCCTAATTGCAAAAAACATTATACAACAGAGGGCTTTATTTTGCAAGTATTTATTGTAACAAATCCTTTTGCCCTGCGCTTAGAAAATATTCTGCAACAGCGTTAGACTTTTCGTTTCCATAAAGAAGTTTTCTCAATTTTGCGTTCTTTTCGTTAAGGGAATTAATCTCCTCTCTTAATAGGGCGTTTTCTTTTTTTAGTTCAATAAAAGTTCTCTCAAACAAAGAATTTATTTCCTTTTTTAGTCTACCTACTAAAACATCGTTAAACTTTGGCTCTTTGTTTTTTCTCGTTAACTTTATTTCAACCTCCCCTTTTGATTTTTTAATTTCCGAAACTATTTCATTTACAAGGGATGCGTTTGATTTTAGAGCGCTTCTAAATTTATTTTGATAACGAAGAGCAAGTTTTTCATCCCCCATTGCTAAATCTTTTACAGCTTTTCTAACAGAAACGCCCTCTGCTCTTTTTGATATAATTTGCTTTAATAACGCTCTTTCTTGGCAAGGTAAAAACTCCACCTTTTCTTCAACCGAAATGGGGTTGCCACCTAAATACTTTTTGCAAAACTCTTTATTTTGGTTTGAAAGTTTTGAAATGGTGTAATATAAATTTCTCACCGTTCCCTTTGCCTTGCCCGATACCTTTGCGTATTTTTCAAAGATAGAAGAAAGACTTTCTCCCTTTTTGTTTTTTATAAACTCAATTAGGCTTAGCGCATCCTTTTTATTAAATCCGTATAAATTTTCCATATAATTATTCTCCTAAAATTTTCTTTATACGGTTATTGACATAATAAAGTTAGATTATACATAATTATTTATAAATGTATTATTATTTTTCATCATCACGCCCGGCAGTGGTAAAATTAAACGGAATATACTACGGGCAAATTTACGACTCAGTTAAATTCATTAATATAGACTCTCCGTCTTGCTTTATAGAATTATGCCCTCTTAATTCCATTGAGCCTCAGGTTAGTTTTTTCCCTACGATAGAAACGTTAAATTCGCCCCCCGATTTTATTTCAGTAACAAATATGAAAGGTGGATACTTAATCAATTATTCGCCAAAAAACCAAAAAAACGAATTTAGTATTATTGCTCAAAAAAAATTTCATAACGCAGTTATAACCCTTTTTACCGAAAACGGTTATAAACTATCCATTGAAACGCCAAACGGAATTTATACTGAAAACTTTTCTTTCCCCTTTGAAAAGGCGGAAATTTTGCCCTTTTATAATGAAAACGATTATTATTTAACTGTTTTATACGGTGAAAAGATTATAATAAACGTGTATTCTATAAAGGGGAATACTGAAAAAAGGTTAACCCTTTCTGCCACTGAATTTGATTTAGAAAATTACCTTGCAACCACCGTTTATAAGGATATGGCAAAACACGTTTTATGTGAAAAACTTATATTTGACGGAGAGGTTAAAAAGGAAAGAGTTTCTCTTAAAAGCCAAAAAAACCTTTCAATTTTTGATATTAATGAAAAATTAGTCCCCTACGCAATGCTTGAAGAATTGTTAGTTGGTGGAAACGTTAAGCCCTATTTAACGGGAACGGTTTTAGAAAACTGCGATAAACTCCCCTCTTTTTTTGGCGATTTTATTGGGGTTATGCCACCACCCTTTTTTAGAAATAGCCAAGAAGTTGGGCTAATTTATAAAAATGCAATAAATAAATACACGGTAGAATATTTCACCTTTGAATACACCGAAAAAAAACTTTCGGGCATTAAAAAAGAGTAAAAGCACCTAAAAATTAAGTGCCTTTACTCTTTTTATATGGTATCTTTTTATGTAGGGTGTTATTTATTATTATATTTTACGGTTACACCATCATGAGTTGCAATACCGTAATAACAATAACGATGATTAGCAGGGCCACCAAAAAGTTGATCGAATGCAATTAATAAATGGTGGTCTTCACCCTCGTTATGAACGTGATTGTCGTCAACTACTGTGTTTCCGTTAGCGTCGGTAGGATGACCGTAACGAACGTTAGAATAAGCGTCAACACTTACACCTGCTTGAACCCTTACGTAAGGATAACCAGTGCCAGCAAATTCACAGTAAGTATAGTTTGCCCAATCACCGTAAATAACGGTAACGTTTTTACAAGTTACGTTATCGGCAACAACACTTGCTACTTCGTCTTGAACGTAATTATCAACTTTACCAATCAACATACCACTGTTACGATAACAATACCATTGATATGCAGATACAATATCGTTAACTGCGTCAATACGGCAAGCAACAGTACAATCTTCAAAATGATACTCCCCATCTGGGTCTGCTTGACCAATAATACCGCCGTTAGCGTTGCCAAAGTCTCCCCATTGAGAACCAACAACCGTACTTTCAGTTACGTTTATACCCTTGTAAGTTTGGTTGCCACTTGCCCAACCAACGATACCACCAGCACCATATTGATAGTCGTTAACTTGAGCATTTTTAACTGTAATATTTTCAAAAGTACAATCACCCATAGCAACACCTGCTACTGCACCACATAATGCGCTTTCGCCAGAAAGAGACGTTCCGTCAACGACAAGATTTTTGATGGTTGCATCTTCCACAGCACCAAATAACCCTAAACCGAGTTCTCCAGAATAGTAATACCCATTATTTAGTTCCCAAGTATTTTGACTTAAGTTTTTAATGGTGTGTCCTTGACCATCAAAAGTGCCCATAAAGGGTTGTTCCTTCCTGCATCCACCAATAGGGTCAAACAAGATATTGCTCAAATCTACGTCGCTTTCAAGTTTTACGGTTTTTCCTTCAAAGGTTACAGGTAAGGCAACATTTCTTACATTTTCAGAATTATCTACTGAACCATCTACAAGTTTGGCAAAACCTGCGAATTGTTCTGCGGTTGTAAGTTTAAACTCAGTGTCTGTTTCATTATACCATGAAATATCGGCAGTGCCGTCCCATACGTCGAAAACAGGATATTCTGCGTTTTGGTCGTAACTATCTCCATTGAAACCGTCCTTTTCAAATGTAAATTGGGTTGCAACTAGTTCAACACCAAACCTTAAAGATAAACCACTAGCAACGTTGTAGTCGTTATCTTTTTCACTTGGGGTCCAGTCAATACCAATCCAGTAATCAACCATTTCGCCTGCCTTTAAAGTACCTTCAATAACATAACCATCTTTAAAAATTCCTGCGTAACATTCTCCGTTTTCAGGATTGAAAGGTGTTCCATATTCGTTATATTCGAATTGAATTGCTTCTAATCCTAAAATATCAGAAATTTTATTTGCTTCAGCAGTTTCAGTTTCTATGTAATTAA
>JAZSDD010000051.1:0-19449 GCA_045530945.1 Christensenellaceae bacterium | reverse complement strand
GTATTTTAATTCAAATTCTTTCATTATGCTCTCCGTGAATAATTAAAAAATTTATTTGTTTTTATTAATAATTTTATCTATCTTTTCGCCCTTTTCTAAGTTGGTGTATCTAACGAAAAGGGAAATTTTGTTATCATTATCAAGTGCGTTCCAAAGTTTATCGGTAAAAGCGTTAATATCGTTTTCCATTTTAACTCTTTCAGGTTCACCTTGGAAAGTAGGGATAGGATTACCGTCACAAACGTAAGTGTGGATAAAGTGCCCTAATCCGTTTAACGGAGCAAAATCAAAGGTGTATCTATTGCAAGCAGAACCCTCTGCATCAGCACTTTTTAATATGCTCATTTTGTAGGTAAAATCTCCCTCATCAAAGGTAATCATACCACTAATTCTTGGGGTTAGGTTGGGAGCATCAGGCTCAAACTCTCTTGATTTGAGAGCACAAGTAAAGCACTTTCCACCTTTTAATCCCTCGTAAATAGTATCCGTTTGATCACCGTTAGTTACGATAAGTTTATTTTCATACTCTCTAACTGCTGCGTAAATAATAAGGCTGGGATCTTCTACCTTACTAACGTCAAAAGGTTCGGTGTATAAAACGTTATCTTTGTAGGTGAACACTCTATTTCTGCTATTAGCACTCCTACCCATAATAAAATAAGCGGAAACGGCGTTTTTTCCATCGGGTGTTTTTCCTAAGATAATACCCCTACCAACGTAGGAGTTGCCTTTAATTAATTGTTCTATATCGTTAATCTTATAAATATCCATTTTTTATTTCTCCATAGCGATATTTTTGCTTACTTTTTCCACTGCTAAAGGAAGTAATATCCACTCAGCCTCTTGCATAACTCTTTTTTGCAATATTTCCGGTGTATCTCCATCTTTAACCTCAACGGCTTTTTGCATAATAATTTCCCCACCGTCGGGAATTTCGTTAACGAAATGCACCGTAGCGCCCGTAACCTTAACGCCCTTTTTAAGAGCCTCTTCGTGTACTTTTAGCCCGTAAAAGCCTTTTCCACAAAAAGAAGGTATTAGCGAGGGGTGAACGTTTATTATTCTCTTTTCAAAATCCTTGGTAAAATTTTCTGATAAAATTGACATAAAGCCGGCAAGAACAATCAAATCAATATTTCTTTTTTTGAGTTCTGCTTTAATTCTTTCTTCAAAGGCTTGTTGACTTCCCTCCTGCTTTTTGGTAATAATCAAACTTTCAACGTTAAAGTTTTTTGCCCTCTCTAACGCATAAGCAGAGGGGCTGTTTGAAATCACTAAAGAAATTTTACCACTTTTAATAATTCCGTTTTTTTCCGCATCGAGAAGTGCTTGTAAGTTTGTTCCACCTCCCGACACGAACACGGCGATTTTTGCCTTTTTTTCCATACTATTTAATTATAATCTTTTCTTCAGATTTAATAATCTTACCGATAACGTAAGCATCTTCACCAAACGAGGTTAAAATTTCAAGCGCCTTATCTTTATCTTCAGCAGATACTACGATGCTCATACCAACACCCATATTGTAAGTGTTGAACATATCTCTTTCGGAAATGTTTCCACGTTTTGCTAAAAGGTCAAAGATAGGAAGAACTTTTACGCTATCTCTATTAATTTCTGCGCATAATCCATCAGGAATACTTCTTGGAATATTCTCGTAAAAACCACCACCGGTGATATGTGAAATACCCTTAACCTTAACTTCTTCTAAAAGTTTTAGCACTGGTTTAACGTAAATTTTAGTGGGAGTTAAAAGTGTTTCACCTATACTCTTTCCACCAAGTTCTTCACAAGGAGAAGTGATATCAGCATTTTCCACGTCAAAAACCTTTCTCACTAATGAAAATCCGTTAGAGTGAACACCACTTGACGCAAGGGCAATAATAACGTCCCCCTCACGCATAGATTTGTTGTCAATAATTTTACTCTTATCTACAACACCTGTAGAATAACCGGCTAAATCGTATTCATCAACGGGATAAAAACCAGGCATTTCCGCAGTTTCGCCACCGATGAGAGCGCAACCTGCTTGAACGCATCCCTCTGCAACACCCTTAACGATATCGGCAATTTTTTCGGGATAGTTCTTTCCACAAGCGATATAATCTAAAAAGATTAAAGGTTTTGCGCCTGCGCAAATTATATCGTTAACGCACATAGCAACACAGTCAATACCAACGGTATCGTGCTTGTCAAGTAAAAACGCTAATTTAAGTTTAGTTCCAACACCGTCCGTTCCACTAACTAAAACGGGGTTTTTAATACCGTTAAGGTCAAGTTCAAATAATCCACCGAACCCACCAACGTCAGAACAAACGCCTTTAATCATCGTTCTTTTAACGTGCTCTTTCATAAGTTCAACTGATTTATATCCCGCAGTAATATCAACGCCTGCGCTTGCGTATACGTCTGATTTAGAAATGTTTTTCATAATTTTTCTCCTAACTTTATTCTTTACCTTCCCAACAATAAGTGCAAAGTTTACACTTGTCTATACCTATTGCCTTAACTAATCCGTCAATAGTCTGAAACTCCAATGATGCAAGTTTAAGTTTCTTTCTCATTGCCTCTTTCATTTTCTTATGACGTTCGGAATTAGGATTAGCATATTCGTCGATATATTTTAACCCCTCTTCTCCCTCAAGTTCTACTATAGTAGCGTGGGTAATTAAATCCATATCGCTTGTTTGTCTTGAGAAATTTAAGTACTTACAACCGTACATTATAGGAGGACAAGCCGAGCGAATATGAACGCTTTTTGCGCCGTTTTCATATAAAAAGTCAACCGTTTCTCTAATTTGAGTTCCACGCACGATAGAATCGTCAACAAAAAGCAAATCTCTATTTTCTATTAGTTCTTTTACGGGAACGAGTTTTAGTTTTGCAATCTTTTTTCTCTCCTTTTGAGAAGAAGGCATAAAACTTCTGCTCCAAGTAGGAGTATATTTAATAAAGGGGCGAGCAAATCTTTTTCCACTTCTCGTTGCGTAACCTATTGCGTGTGGCGTGCCAGAATCGGGAACTCCCGCAACACAGTCAACGTTTGGAACAGAACCATTTTTCAAATCGTTTTCATAAAGGTTTACACCGTTATGGTAACGCATTTCCTCTACGTTAACGTTCTCGTAGGTAGAAGTGGGATAACCGTAGTAACTCCAAAGGAAAGAGCAAATGCACATTTTCTTTTCCGCTGGTTTTAAAACGGTAAGATTTTCACCGTCTAATTCTACGATTTCGGCAGGTCCTAACTCATAATCGTCTTTATAGTCGAGTTTTTGATAAGCAAAGGACTCAAAGGATACTGCCTGTCCCTCGCTACTTTTACCTATATGAACGGGAAGTCTACCAAGCTTATCCCTTGCAACGATAATTTTTCCACCCTCAAGTAAAATCACTAACGTTACCGTGCCTTGAATTTTCTCAAAAGCATAGGTAATGCCCTCAGTAAACGTAGCCTTTTGGTTAATGTAGGCGGCAACTAATTCCGTTGCGTTAACACCACCACCCGTTTGACTACCAAACTGACCACCGTGCTCTTCAATGTACTCGTTAATGAGTTTTTCCTTATTGTTAATCACACCTACGAAACATATTGCGTAATTTCCAAGCCTTGAGCGAACGAGTAAGGGCTGTGGATCGGAATCGTTTATCGAACCGATAGCAGAAAAGCCTTTCATCGTTTCAAAAATATTTTCAAACTTAGTGCGAAACGGAGCATTGTGTAGATTGTGAATTTTTCTCTGTAAACCGTTTTCATTATCGAAAGCGGCAAGCCCACCACTCTTCGTTCCAAGATGAGAGTGATAGTCAGTACCTAAAAACACGTCAAGCAAAACGTCCTTTTTCTTTCTTCCGACAACTCCAAAAAAACCGCCCATTTTATCTCCTCAAAAATTTGTTGTTTAATGTATTAAGCAAAAAATAATTTAGATAAAGTCATAGGGTCAACGTACTTGCCGTCTTTATAAACCCTCATATTTCCAGAAGAAATCTCGTCAATCAACATAACGTTACCGTCTTTATCATAACCGAACTCAAACTTAATATCATAAAGAACAAGTCCTTTTTCTTTTAAGTCGTCAGCAACGATTTTGGTGATTTTTTGCGTCATTTCCTTAATATCGTCGTATTGCTTAGCCGTCATAACGCCGAGGTCAACAAGCCCGTCTTTTGTAACGAGTGGATCACCCTTTTCGTCGTTTTTGAAAGTAGTTTCAACGTAAGAAGGAAGGTCTGCTCCCTCCTCAACGTAATCACTGTATCTTCTATAAAAACTACCAACTGCTTTGTTACGGCAAATAACTTCTAATCCTTTGCCGAAAACCTTTGCAGGCAAAACTTCCATGGTGGTTTCTTTTAAGTCAGCAGAAACGAATTGGGTTTTAATTCCAGCAGCGTTAACTTTTTCAAAGAAATATATGCTCATACGTAAGTTAACGTCACCAACACCGTCAATAGTAAGTCCAACTGAATTTTCACCGGGGTCAAACACGCCGTCTTTTCCCGTGCAGTCGTCCTTAAATTTCAAAAGGTAGTTTCCGTTTTCAAGTTCGTAAACGTTTTTAGTTTTACCAGTGTAAACAAGTTTCATAAATTTATCTCCTTTATGCGTTAAATTTAGCGCAAATAATTTTATCTTTTTCTAATACTTTTTTACTATCGTTTTCTCTTTTTGTTTTAAGTTTTTTTGCAAGTTCACTATCGCTAACTGCAAGAATTTCCGACGCTAAGAGCGCAGCGTTTGCCCCACCGTTAACAGCCACCGTTGCAACGGGAATACCCGTTGGCATTTGCACGGTTGCAAGTAATGCATCCATCCCGTCAAAAACAGGGCCTTTGCAAGGGATACCTATTACGGGAAGAGTTGTGCTTGCAGCAACAACGCCTGCAAGGTGCGCCGCCATACCCGCAGCACAGATTAAAACGCCAAAACCCTTTTCTTCTGCCGTTGCAGAAAACTCGTGCGCTTCGTTAGGCGTTCTATGCGCAGAATAAACGTGAACTTCATAAGGAACGGAAAGTTCGTCTAAAATGGCAGTTGCTTTTTCAATTACGGGAAGATCACTATCACTACCCATCACTATACCAACTTTTTTCATAAGGTTCTCCTTTAACAAAAAATAAAACGGCGCACCTATCCTATAAGGTAGAATAAGTACGCCCAGACGGTCGGCAAAATCTTCTCCCGCTCCACCGTAGTAACCTACTTTTTCCGTCAGTTACGAGAGATTAAACTATCTAAAAATATTTTAGCAAATTATGTCTTTTTTGTCAACGGAATATAATAACATTTACTCTTTAAAAGAGTAAAGAAAAACGCAGAATATTTTATTCTGCGTCCTTTTTTTTCTAATAATCTTTTCTACCAACCAAATAATCTATTGGAACGTCAAGAAAATCACTATTTTCTATAAGCCTATAAACTTTTTCTAACATATATTTATACTTAAATTCCACCTTAAAGAATAAGGGGGATAAAAAGGGGTTTTGAGGAGTTTGTAAAGGGGAGTGTTAAGGCACGACTGCTCCTCCGTGTACACTACGGAGTCCTTACGGACGGAAAAGAGTTTCCCCTTAACGTGAAAAAATTTATTCATTAGTTAAGTATTTTTTATTGTTTTATAGATTTTGTTTTATATAAAAACACCTTTTCTTTTTCAATGCCGAAAAAGAAACAAAAAGCGTGGGGGTGCGATTCTCCCCACACCCCTACAAACGCTTTCCAATAGGTAAAAATATTAAAAACCGCAAAGCATTTTCGATTTGCGGTTTTTTTTGTTTTTTTATTTTCTTAAAATAGCCCTACAATTTTACCGTTTTCATCAACGTCTATTTTTTCGGCTGCGGGTACTTTTGGAAGCCCCGGCATCGTCATAATTTCCCCAGTTAACACAACTATAAAGCCTGCGCCTGCTGAAATCTTAACGTTTTTAACGGTAACCCTAAACCCTTTCGGTGCGCCGAGTAGCACTGGGTTATCGGAAAAAGAATACTGCGTTTTTGCAATACATACGGGACAGTTAGAAAATCCTAACGCCTCTAATTTTTCTATTTGTTTTTTTGCAGACGGCATTATATCAACGCCATCTCCACCGTAAATTTTAGTAACTATCGCCTCAATTTTTTCTTCTATTGTTGCGTTATCGTCATAACAGAAAGTAAAGTTTCCCTTTTCCTCTTCGCAAAGTCTAACAACTTCTTTCGCCAAAGCTTCTCCACCCTTGCCACCTTCTGCCCAAACAGTGGAAAGCACCGTGTTTACACCAAGTTCTTTGCATTTATTTATTATAAATTCAATTTCCTTATTGGTGTCCGTTGGAAAACGGTTAACTGCAACCACGCAAGGTAGTTTATAAACTTCTTTGATATTTTTAACGTGGCGAAGAAGATTTGGAACACCACTTTCTAATGCAACTAAATCTTCCTTGCCAAGTTCCGTTTTGCTTTTTCCACCGTGCATTTTTAACGCTCTAACCGTTGCAACGACAACGACTGCGTCTGGAACTAAGCCTGCCATGCGGCATTTAATATCTAAAAATTTCTCTGCCCCAAGGTCTGCGCCAAAACCCGCCTCGGTAACGGTGTAATCGCCCATTTTTAGAGCGCATTTTGTTGCGATAACGGAATTGCATCCGTGAGCAATATTAGCAAAAGGTCCACCGTGCACGAATGCGGGAGTTCCCTCTAAAGTTTGAACTAAGTTTGGTTTTAAGGCGTCTTTTAATAGCGCAGTCATTGCTCCGTGTGCCTTTAACATACCAGCAGTAACAGGCTTATCGTCAAAGGTATAGCCAACGATAATTTTAGAAAGTCTTTCTTTTAGGTCGGTAATAGAGTTAGAAAGACAAAGCACTGCCATAACCTCAGAGGCAACGGTAATATCAAACCCGTCCTCACGGGGCGTTCCGTTAGCCTTTCCACCAAGCCCGTCAACAATAAAACGAAGTTGACGGTCGTTCATATCAACGCACCTTTTCCAAGTAATCTTCTTTACGTCAATCCCAAAGGAATTTCCTTGTTGAATATGATTATCAATCATTGCGGCAAGCAAGTTGTTTGCTGCACTTATTGCGTGAAAATCACCGGTAAAATGGAGGTTAATATCCTCCATAGGAACAACTTGAGCGTAACCACCACCGGCAGCGCCACCCTTTACCCCGAACACAGGTCCTAAAGAGGGTTCTCTAAGAGCAACGATAACGTTCTTACCAATTCTTTTTAACCCGTCGGCAAGTCCTATAGTAGTGGTCGTTTTACCTTCACCAGCAGGCGTTGGCGTTATCGCCGTAACTAATATTAGTTTGCCTTTTTTATCATTATTTTCTTCTAACAACGAAAGGTCAATCTTTGCCTTATATCTGCCGTATTTTTCAACGTATTTATCGTCAACGTTTGCCCTTTTTGCTATTTCACCTATTTCTTGCATTTTACAACTTTGGGCAATTTCTATATCGGTCATGTTTCGCTCTCCACGTTAGTTTCTTTCGTTTTGCGTTTTTGTATTACCTTTTGGCGTTTCTCAAGCATTTCGGCATCTTCTATGCAGGCAAGTAAACTAACACCCGTTATAGCCTCGAGTTCATCTTTGTCTCTTACGGTATTATCCATTGCTTCTTTAATAACAACGTATAATATTGAGAGAACCAAACCTGCTACTGCGCCAATAATAATATATTTTTCAAAGTTACTGTTCTTTATAATACTCGTTCTATTTTCAACTTCTCTTAAGGTTGAATCCTTTGCAACGGAAAAATCCGGTCTTGGAAAATTAAGTTTTGCGCTTTCAATAATTGCATTTAGCTTTCCCTCTGCGTTTTCAGGAGAAACGTCGGTATATGAAAGGGAGAAAATAAGGCTCTCTTCACCGTAGGAAGCTGATATACTTGAAGCATAAACGTCCCCCTCTCCGATGTAAATATCGTTTGCATCTAAAATGATAATTTGAGATTTAATTTTGTCTACTGCGTTTGGAAGATAGCGCTTAGCCAAAATAACGTCGTTTCCAGCAGAGTTACTACTTTCGCTATATTTAGTGATAAACATTACCCTTTTTGTAGCAGTATAAGTTGGTTTCGCGCGAAGAGCGGCAACGCCAACACCAGCAAGCAAGCCTATTATAGTTACCAAAATGATTAAGAATAAATTTCTATATAATACGCTGAAAATTGAAAAACTTGTTTCTTTTTCGGAAGTATATACATTTTTATTTTCCATTATGATTCTCCTGTTTTTCGATATAGGCAACGACGTTAACACCAGTTAGTTCTTCGATTTCTTCTTTATCTCTCACTGTTTTATCAAACAACGTTTTAATATACACTATCATTCCGGCTACAATAGCACCCAAGATCAAGAATATCGCTAATTTCTTACCCAATGAGTCAGCCGTTGATACTGAAACACCATTAGTATCTTTAACAAGTTCATAAACGTAAGTTTCCACACCTTCAAAGTATTCTCTACTTTCTTGATCTACTGCAACGGCAAAGATTCTAACCATTTCTTTAGCAACCACAGCGTCGAAATTATCTACAGAAAGAACGAAAATATATGATTCATCCGTTTCGTCGCCGTGAGTTAGTAAGATTGAAGAAACGTTAGACGGATTAAAATAAGTTCGTGAGGTTATCTTAGTTGGATCGTAAGAACACGTCCCTTCTTTTAAATATTTAACAAAATCCTCAATGTTTTTACCACTTTTAAGGTATTCGGTATAATAGTACTCCGCTCTATCGAGAACAACGCCACTTGTACAAAAATCAACCATGGTGTGAACGTAAACGCTCATTAAATTCATTGCACCAGCAGCCGTTGGATCATCTTCAACGTCGTCGTAATAAGCCATATAATTGACCATCTCAGAAGCCGTATACACAGGCTTTTTAAGTTTGTGATAAACTACACCAAATATTCCAGAAATTAATACGATAATGAGTATTAATATTAAATTTTCCTTAAATCTATACAATATTTCGTTTAAAACACTTCTTTCAACTTTGATATTTTCCACTTTTTGCATTTTTTTGGCCTCTATCAATAAATTTTATCGAAGGAATTATTGTTTTCGTCAGTTTTATAAGTAGGAACTAATTCCTTAACTAAATCTTTCATTCTTTCCGTTTCGTTATATGCCTCAACGTAAAGTTCGTTAATTTTTCTAAAGAGATTTTCTTCATCAACTTCTAACGGTTTACCAATCGAAATCATATCGTTAGCCGTGCGCTCTAGCCCCTCTTCTTCCATGAGTCTTTCTTCGTAAAGTTTTTCGCCCGGTCTAAGCCCCGTAAACACCACGTCTATATCCTTGTTCGGCTCTAACCCCGAAAGTTTTATCATATTTATTGCTAAATCGTAAATTTTTACCGGCTCGCCCATATCAAGAACGAAAATTTCTCCACCCTTTGCATATGCACCCGCTTGCAACACTAAACTTACAGCCTCTGGAATTGTCATAAAATATCTAACGATATCGGGGTGAGTAACGGTTACAGGACCACCACAAGCAATTTGCTTTGTAAATAGTGGAATTACCGAACCGTTAGAACCTAAAACATTTCCAAATCTAACGGCAACGTATTCCGTTTTGTATTTTTTATCCATCGTTTGGATAATCATTTCGCAAATTCTCTTGGTTGCACCCATTATATTTGTGGGGTTAACGGCTTTATCAGTACTTATTAAAACAAACCTTTCTACGCCATATCTACCAGCGGCATCCGCCACTTTATAAGTACCACTAACGTTATTTTTAACAGCCTCGTTAGGACTTGTTTCCATTAAAGGCACGTGTTTGTGCGCTGCGGCGTGGAATACTATTTGAGGTCTATATTTTTCAAAAACCTTATTAACTTTTTTACTGTCTCTAACAGATGCAATTAACGTTAAGAGATTTAACTTATCTCCGTGTGTTCTCTTTAATTCTTGCTCTATTTCGTAAGCATTATTTTCATAAACGTCTAAAATTATCAGTTGTTTTGGCTTTCTTAACGCTATTTGACGGCAAAGTTCGCTTCCGATAGAACCACCGCCACCCGTTACCAATATAACCTTGTCGGTAATATATCCTGCGATTTCATCCAAATTAATCTTAATTTGATCTCTACCTAAAATGTCTGTAATATTAACCTCCTTAACGTCGGTAATGGAGGCTTGCCCCGTAACGAACTGATAAGAAGCGGGAATACTTTTAACCTTGCATCCCGTTTCCTTGCAAAGCATAACTATATTTCTTAATTCCTTTTTAGAAAGTGAAGGAATAGCAACAATAATCTCTTCCGGCTTAAACTTTTCAACCGCATCGTCTATGCTTGCAATTTTTCCAAATACTTTTACGCCACTTACAACCTTGCCTTGTTTTTCCTCGTCGTCATCTAAAATACAAACGGGGATATAGTTCATCTTATCTGAAACGCTCATCTCCTTTACGAGCATAGAACCAGCGTTACCAGCCCCTACGACGATTACCCTTTTTCCATTTTCTCTTTCTGCGTAATGTTTAGTTCTTGCAACTAAGTATCCAAAACACTTATACAAAAACTTACTGCCACCTGATAAGACAAGATATATTAAAGTGTAAACGACAACCGTTTCCAAGTGTATCAACGGATGGAAGATTGAGAGTATTAAAAAGTAAAGGAATTGCACTCCGCCGGCAAAAATGATAAGTAACGCGTCTCCAATACTTAAAAAACGCAACATCTTAGTATAAAAACCACACACTAAACTAAGAATAATGGCAATCACTCCACCAATGAGTAAAAAATGCCAAGCGTTAATTAAAAACTCGTTTACGTCGTTTTTAAATAGGAGCATGGATAAAAGCCACGCACCACAGACAAACAACACGTCTAAAAAAACCAAACCTACTTTTTTTACAATTTTGTAAAACAAAAATTTCACCCCTTATAACGATTTTTCTATCAGTTCTTTCACTGACTGCACGTTTAGTCCGTTATATTTAAGTTGATTTGCTCTTGTTCCGTGAGTAATGAATTCATCCCTAACTCCCAAATTAAATACTTTTATGGGAGAATTTGTATAATAAGCCGATACGGCTTGTCCAAAACCGCCGATAACGGCGTTTTCTTCAAGTGTTATAACTACTTTAGAAGTAATCCCCTCTAAAAAATTGACGTCAAGTGGCTTAACCGTTCTTGCGTTAACCACCCTAACTTTTCCGTCATATTCTTTTGCGCATTCAAGCGAGACGTTAATTGCGTCTGGCCCAACGGCAAGCAACGTAACGTCGCTTCCCTCTTTTAGTGCAACCCACTTACCAAAATTATCTTCTTCTAAACTAAATGAGTTTTCCCTTTGCTTTTTTGGATAACGTATAGCAACGGGAGAATTTAGTTTAATAGCGTAGTCTATCGCACTACTTAATTCGTTTAAATTGCCTGGTGCAAGCACCGTCATGTTAGGCATATGGCTTAAATAACTCAAATCGAAAACGCCCTGATGCGTTTTACCGTCCTCTCCGTTAAGACCTGCCCTATCAAGAAGAAATATTACGGGCAAATTCTGAATACAAACGTCGTGCAAAATTTGGTCGTATGCTCGTTGCAGAAAGGTTGAATAGATAGCAACTAACGGTTTAAGCCCACCCTTTGCCATACCTGCGGCAAAAGTTACGGCGTATTCTTCGGCAATACCAACGTCAAAGAAATTGTGGGGGTGTGCTTCTTCCACTTTATTAAGCCCCGTACCGTCTTTCATCCCAGCAGTTATAGCAATAATTTTTTCGTCATTTTCTATTAGCGAATTTATCTTGTCACCAAGAAAGGAGGAAAAATTATTTTCCTCTCCACCACCACTCTTACCAACGCCGTGGTAAACATCAGAACGCTCTTCGGCTTCTCTTAGCCCTTTACCCTTGGTTGTGTGAAGGTGTAAAAATACCGCTTTATCTAAAGCCGTCCCCTTAACGTCGTTAAGAATTTTAACGACTTTTTTTATATCGTTACCGTCAGCTACTTCAATATATTTAAAGCCGAATTGTTCAAAATAATTTCGTTTATTAAAAACTCTTTTTATGAAATCTCTAAAAGAAACAAGCCATCTTGTAATAAAAGAATTTCTAAATACTTTTTTTATGGCTTTTTTACTTTTAACGTAACTTCTTCTCGCCGTGCTCTTAGAAATAAACCTATAAAAACCGTTCTTATTTTTAGAAATGGACATTCCGTTATCGTTTAAGATTACGATATATTTTTTAGGCTTATCTTGCGTTGCAAACATAGCCTCTAAATTAAGACCGTTAACTAAAGATCCGTCCCCAACGACGTTGATAACGCAATAATCATCTTTTAACCTATCTCTCGCAGTACATAACCCTAATCCTGCCGATAAAGAAGTGCCAGCGTGTCCAGTAGAAAAAGCGTCGTACTCGCTTTCTTCAGAATCTGGAAAGCCTGATATTCCCCCGTCCGTTCTTATAGAAGAAAAAGCCTCTCTTCTTCCCGATAAAATTTTATGAGTATAACATTGATGCCCAACGTCAAAAACAATTTTATCTTTTGGAAAATCAAAAACGTAATGAAGCGCAAGGGTTAATTCCACTATGCCAAGGTTAGAGGAAAGATGTCCTCCGTTTTTTTCCGTTACGGAAATAATCTCACTGCGAATTTCTCTCGCAAGAGTTTTTAGTTCTTTTACATTAAGCTTTTTTATATCCTTGGAACTGTTAATTTCCGTAATTAATGACATATTTTACCCATTTTTACGTTACTATTTAATTATTTTACTATATAATAACACTTTTGTCAATATCAAAGGTGAGAAAAGGTTTTATAAGTTTACTAATAAAAAATACAATCGACAAAACAATTAATTATTTGCGCTTGACATAAAGGGCTTATTAAATTAAAATAAAAAGCACGGAGAAAAAGTATGTTCAAGGGTAAAATATTAGAAAATTTTTGTTTGCTTGCGCTAAAAGTTGGGGTTAATCTTCAAGAAGGACAAGGGCTTGAAATTGCCTGCCCTGTTGAAAAAAGCGATATAGCAATTGCGCTTACAAAAACGGCTTATAAATTGGGAGCAAAAAAAGTTAACGTGAGGTGGGAGTGCGACGAGGTGGATAAACTTTCCTATTACTACGCTTCTACTGAAACACTTTGCGATATCCCTAAATGGTTTATTGAAAGTAAAAATTATCTCGTAAAAGAAAACTATTGCTACGTTGCAATCTCGGCTGAAAACCCAACGGCGTTTAAGGATATTCCAGCAGAGAAACTTGCAATGGTTTCTAAAGTTAAAAGCACCTTGCTTAAAAGTTTTTCAGATGCAGTTATGAGCAACGCTATTCGTTGGTGCGTTGTTTCCGTTCCCACGAAAGAGTGGGCTAAAAGCGTTTTTAAGGATAGTAAAAATCCTGTTAAAGAACTCTCCCACGCAATAGAAATTGCAATGCGCCTTGATAATGACAATCCCCTATTAGAGTGGAATAATCACGTTAATAACTTGGAAAAAAGAGCAAGTTTTCTTAACCAAAAACGCTTTGATTATCTAAGATTTTTATCAAAATCAGGCACTAATTTACGCGTTACCCTTGCAAAAAACCACTTATGGCTTTCTGCAAGAGAAAAAAGTAAAGACGGGAATTTTTTCATAGCAAATATGCCAACGGAAGAAGTTTTTACTGCGCCACATAAAAACGGCGCTAACGGCGTGGTAAAGTCAGCAATGCCCCTATCGTTTGGGGGAAATATCGTAGATAATTTCTCCATTACTTTTAAGGATGGAAAAGTTGTTGATTTTTCCGCCGAAAAAGGATACGACGTGTTAAAAGGAATTATAGAAACTGATAGTGGAACGAAAAGGCTTGGAGAGGTTGCTCTAATTGGTAAAAGTTCACCTATCGCAAGGCAAAACTTATTATTTTATAACACGCTTTTTGATGAAAACGCAAGTTGCCATTTAGCCTTTGGAAAAGCATACCCAACGACGGTTATAAACGGTGAAAATTTGAGTAAAAAAGAACTCTCCCTTTTAGGGCTTAACGACTCTGTGGAACACGTTGATTTTATGATAGGAACTGAAGATTTTTGTGTTTACGGGGGATATAATAAGGGCGAAGAAATCCCCTTAATGCTAAACGGTGATTTTGTTATATAAAGGGAAAGGTTTACTATGGATAAAAATAAGAAAAAAGAAGTATTTAGAGCGCTAAAATTTTTAGCATTTTCAGTAAGTGCAGGGGCAATACAGATGATTTCGTTTATGATACTTGATTTAATCTTCCCCGCCACAATTTACTACGTTATGAAGGCTTATATAGCCCTAACTCTATCGGTGTTGTGGAATTTTACTTTTAATAGAAACTTTACCTTTAAGTCGGCTTCAAACGTTAAAATAGCAATGCTAAAAACGTTAGGATATTACGTGGTTTTTGCTCCCCTATCAATCCATCTTGCCGACATATATTTAGTGCAGACATTAGGTTGGAATCAAACTCTTATCCTAGCAATTACAATGGTTGTAAATTTCGCTACTGAATTTCCATTTCAACGCTTATTCGTTTTTGGAAAGAGCCTTGACACGTTGGAAAAGAAAAACAAAAACGATAGTAACAAAAAAGATGAAGATAATCCAAATTAAAACGTCAAAAAAAGAAAAATCCTTTGAAATTTTCAAAGGATTTTTTATTTTTTTTAATTTTTTTTACGCTGGTGTCCAGCCCATTTTTTGACCTGATAAAATATGAATATGCAAATGAAATACCGTTTGTCCCGCATCGTCACCTTGGTTTATAACTAAACGATAACCGTTTTCTAAACCGAGTTCTTTTGAAAGTTCAGGAATTTTTTTAAGACACTCTTTAACCATTTCACCTTGTTTTTCATCCATTTCTGCTAAGAGCTTAAAATGGCTTTTAGGAATACAAAGATAGTGATTTTTAGCCTTTGGATCAATGTCTTTAATGATAATCATATTATCATCCTCATACATTTTGGTTGCGGGAATTTCACCCTTAATAATTTTACAAAACAAACAATTTTCCATTTTTATTCTCCTTTATATATTTCTGCTTTTGCTCCACCCTCATAAGGTGATAGCACCCTAACCTTTACTATATTGCCCTTGACGTTACCTTTAACGTAAAGCCTTATATAATTTTCCGAATATCCAACGGTTAGCCCATTACACGACTCTTCGGGAATAAAAGATAAAATCTTTCCCTCTTGTTTTCTTATAAATTCAAGTTTAGATTTTAACTTTATTTGAAGTAGTTTGATAAGCCTCTCTCTTTTAATTTCGATAGGCAAATCTTTCATTTTATAGGCAACAGTACCCTCTCTTGGACTAAAAGTAAATGCGTGAATATCTGAAAACTTAACCCTTTCGCAAAGCGCAACCGTTTCTGAAAAACACTTATCAGTTTCCGTTGGAAATCCCACGATAATATCGGTAGTAATACCAGCATCTGGAAAATATTCCCTTATTAGTTTAACCTTTTCTTCAAACTGTTCTACCGTATATTTTCTATTCATACTCTTTAGCACGTCGTTAGAGCCAGATTGCAAGGAAAGATGAAAGTGAGGGGCAAAATCGTAAAGATTTTTAAGGTTAGAAAGCAGTTCTTCGCAAATAACGTTAACCTCTATAGAGCCTAACCTAATTCTTTTTTTGACTCTATCAAGCATTTTTATAAGCCCGGCAAGATTTGTTCCGTTATAATTATAAGCGGATATATTTATTCCGTTTAATATAATCTCGTAAGCCGAAAGAGCGTTAATTTCCTTAATAATATTCTCGGGATTTCTACTTCTCACTCTACCTCTTAGATAGGGAATTATACAGTAAGAACAAAAGTTATTACACCCGTCCTCTATCTTAACGTAGGCTCTGGTTCTTAAAGAAGTAACAGGCAAGAGTTCTTCAAACTCCTTTTTTTCCTCTGCAATAGAAACTCCTTCTTTTTCAAGCATAGAGAGAATTTCACCCTTAGCAAAAACTCCCGTGATAAGAGAACTATCCGCCTTAGATAAAAAGGCGTTTGGATTTTTTTGCGTGGCGCAACCGGTAAAAATAATTTTTGCCTTATTATTTAGTTTTTTTATTCTACTTGCCGTTTGTCGAGATTTCTTCTCGGCTTCAGAAGTAACCGCACACGTGTTAACTATGTATAAATCTGCAAATTCTAACTTGTCGCTAACCTCGTATCCGAGATTTTTTAAGCCGGTTATTAGCGAATCCGATTCACATTCGTTAACCTTACAGCCAAGTGTAAAAACCACTGCTTTTTTCATAACTATTTTGTTAAAACGAGAGCAGACCACTCTCCCTTTATCTTTTTGTTAAGCAAGGTAAAACCGTTATCTTCATATGCCGAAATTACCTTGTCCATCCTATCTGTTAAAATACCGCTTAATATGATTATACCGTTATCTTTTAAGTTGTTTCCGATATATGGCGCAAAAGAAATTAAAACCTCTGCCATAATATTACAAACAATAATATCACCTTTAACGGTGTTGTCGTCTAAAAGATTTTTAAGTAAAACCTTGCCGTTTTTTATGCCGTTAACTTGCATATTGCGTTCGGTAGCAACGATTGCGCACTCGTCTATATCCGTCATTATAACTTCTTTAGCACCAAGTTTACTTGCGCAAATACCTAAAATTCCACTACCACACCCAACGTCTAAAACAGTTTCGTTCCCCTTAACGTAATCGGCTAAATATTCCACACACATTGAAGTTGTTTCGTGTTCACCCGTTCCAAACGCCATATTTGAGTCCATAATAACGGGCATTTCCCCCTCTTGAACTTCATAATCCATCCAACCGGGTACGATAACTATTTTATTAAGATGTATAGGCTTAAAGTTTTTCTTCCACTCTTCTCTCCACCTATCACCGTCAACTATCTTTTTTTCAATAGTTAAATCTCCCACGGGAAAGGGGCAGTTTTGCTTTAATGTTAAAAGGTCTGATTTTAAACTTTCTATCTTATCCTCTTCATCTATTTTCACGTAAGCAAAAACGAAAACGTCACTACTTTCCGTTAAAACCCCGTCCTCTGCGTAATCCCACGTTTTTCCCGCTTTTTCAAGTTCAATAACGTCGTTATAATCCTTAACGGAAACGCCGTCGTCAGTATAGTTATACGCTAAATCGCAAACGAGTTCTGATGCTTCGTGTGTGGTTTTTATTGATATTTCAAAGTATTTCATAATTATTTCTTGTATGGATTTTTACCGTATAAAGCCTCCATATCCTCTTTATACTGTTTAATTTTCGGCGTATGCTTAATCTCGCTATGCGCCTCCAACGTTTCTATCGCCCTCTTTTGTTCTCTTGAAAGTTTAGTTGGAACTTCAACCACAATTTGCAAATAAAGGTCGCCAGTGCCTCTTGACGTTTTAATACCCTTTCCTCTAACGAAGAAAACCTTTCCACTTTGCGTTCCCTCTGGAATTGTATACTCTAACGTTTCGTCAATTAACGGAACGGTAACCTTTCCGCCAAGCGCAGCCGTTGTGAAACTAATTGGAACTTCAACGTAAAGGTCAAAATTCTTTCTTCTTAAAAGTTTATTTGGTTCAACCTTAATAACTACTATAAGGTCACCAGCAGGGCCACCGTTTCTACTTGCAGAACCAAATCCTGCCTTTCTTAAATAACTGCCCGTATCTGCTCCGGCAGGAATATCGAGAGTAACTTTAGTAGTTTTTCTATTATATCCCTTTCCTTTACACTCGGGGCATTGTTCTAATATTTTTTTACCCGTGCCGTGGCACTCGTCACACGCTCTAACGGAAACTTGCCTAAAAAAACCGTTACCCGTAGCGTACTGAATTTGTCCAGTACCACCACACTTTTCACAAGTTTTATAAGCAGTTCCACCTTTTGCGCCCGTGCTTTTACACTTATCACACGGTTCGTCTCTATTATAAACGACTTCTCTACGGCAACCTTTTGCAGCGTCTAAAAAGGAAAGAGTTATCTCTAAAGTAATATCGTCGCCTTTAGTTTTGGTTTGAGCCGTTCTTCTGCCACCACCAAAACCACCGAATATATCGCCGAAAATATCTTCAAAACCGGAAAAGCCGGAAAAACCAGCCCCACCTGCTCCACCAAAGCCCCCCATGTTTCCGTTAGGATCGCCAAACGTGTCGTAATTTTTTCTTTTCTTTTCGTCAGATAAAACTTCGTGCGCCTCGTTTATTTCCTTAAACTTTTCCGCCGCCTTTTCATCCCCCGGATGAAGGTCAGGGTGATATTTTTTAACGAGTTTTCTATATGCCGACTTAATTTCGTCTTGAGAGGCGTTTTTATCAACGCCTAATGTTTCGTAATAATTTTTAGCCATAATTAATCCTTATTTTCGCTCAATGAATTAGCAGAATTATTATCAATATCTTTTTCTTTTATCGCTTTTTTAGATATGTCGTAAGGCAAGTAAGCCCTGCGGTGAAATTTCCGTTAAGAACAAAATACATCACCCAACTTATATTAGCAAAAGTTGCAACGACAACCATTTTGCCACGCCTTTTAATTTGGTATTTTTAGACCTTACACAAAATTGCCATAACGCCAAAGGCATTTAGTATTATTAAATACCAAATGCCGAGGTTTGCGTTAAGATATTCTACAAGTTTACTGGAAGTTTACGCCATGGAAAAAGCACGAGACTATTTATTGGTTAAATATCTAAAAATTTTTATTGATGAAATTCAGTGTCTCCACCGTTTTCAGTGCTTGCATTTGCGTCACCGTTAGGGTTTGCTTGTTGATAAACTTTAGCAAAAATTCCTTGTGATGCTTCTGAAAGTTTTTCGGTAGCCTTAATAATTCTATCGTTATCGTTAGATTCTAATTCTGTTTTAGCCTCTTTAAGTTCTTCTTCAAGTTTAGCCTTATCCTCTTCACTAACCTTGTCACCAAGTTCTTTTAACGATTTTTCAATGGTGAAAATAAGTCCGTCAAGTTTATTGCGGTTATCAACAGCCTCTTTACGTTTTTTATCTTCTTCTTCAAATTGTTTAGCCTCGTTTACCGCCTTATCAATTTCCGCATCTGAAAGATTGGTTGAAGAAGTGATGGTAATGTTTTGAGATTTGCCCGTACCCATATCTTTAGCAGAAACGTTAACGATACCGTTAGCGTCGATATCAAAGGTAACTTCAATTTGAGGAATACCTCTTGGAGCGGGAGCAATACCCGTAAGCTCAAATCTACCTAAGGTCTTATTATCTTTAGCAAATTCTCTTTCACCTTGTAAAATGTGAATATCAACTTGGGGTTGATTGTCTGCCGCCGTAGAGAACACTTGAGATTTCTTTACGGGGATAGTGGTATTTCTTTCGATAAGTTTGGTGCAAACGCCACCGAGAGTTTCGATACCAAGTGATAAAGGAGTAACGTCTAATAATAAAACGTCTTTAACTTCACCAGAAAGCACGCCACCTTGAATAGCAGCACCGATTGCAACGCATTCGTCTGG
>JAZSDD010000077.1:0-52967 GCA_045530945.1 Christensenellaceae bacterium | reverse complement strand
TACGCTGCAGACGATACTGATAAAAACACCGTTGCTAAGATGAACTTTAACAACGTTATAATCGATAACGTTGGTGGTCCTGTTCTCTTAGGTGTTAAAGGTCTTACTACAGTTCCTGCTAATTTCACTATCGAAAACACTTATATTGCTACTGCTGGTGCAGTTTCTAGAGGTGCTAGTACCCTTACAGCTTCCGAAAACGGAGCTAACTTTAATAAAGTTTCAGCTGTTAGCGAAATTTCAGACACCAAAGCATTTATTGATTCTGGTTACTGGATGACTGATGCTTATGGTGTGCTTGTTTGGAAGAATTGTCATAACACAACTTACTTGCTTGATAGCGAGGGAGATGTTGTTTCTACACTATCCTTTACAGAGGAAGGAGAAAACTATTCAGTTGTCGCTTACTACAATGGTGAAGAGGTTACATCAGAAATCACCCTTGAAACTAACAGTGAATTAGTTTCTATCTCGGGCAACGTTATTACTATTGGAAATGGGGAAGGCACTGCAACCGTTACTGTAACTTATAAAGGAGCAGTTATTACTTACACCTTTAACGTTGACACGAGAGACGAAAAACCTTATACTGAAGAAATTCTTCTTTCTAAACTCAATGGCAAGTTCTACTTTAACGAGGGTGCTGACGCAGCTTCTTGGGTAATTAAAGACGTTGTTTATGGTGATAATTCAATTTACAATGAGGGCATAATTGACGCTTCAGATATTGCTGTAACTGACGGAACTGCAGGAAACGAAAACCGTACGTTAACAGTTATTACTTCTGAAGGAAAATACGAAGCAACCAACGTTAAAGTTTACGACGGCGTGTTTAACAATGACAATAAAGAGGATTTAGTTACCTTGCTTAGCGGCGTGGCGAACACTGCAACAACAGGATACTACGTTCTTGCAGGAAATATTGATTTTGGTGATGAAGATAAAATCGTATCTGCAAAAGGTAGTTCTTTTGCAGGTGCGTTTGATGGACGTGGATATGCATTAAACAACGTTTATCTTGCCGCTTATAATACATCTCTCAATAGTGCTATATTTGGCTCTAACGCAGGTACTTGTACGTTAAAGAACTTTGCAATTAACGGCGTAACCACTGAGAAAGGATATAGTGGACTATTCTTCCTCTACTCTAAGTCAGAGGCAACCGTAACCATAGAAAACGTTTACGTTTATAAGTACTATGAAAAAACTGATGATACCGAAGCAATATTTGTATGTGATAGTAAAACAAACGGACTTGGCACTTGGAACATAAGTAACGTTGTTGTAGAGCTTGAGTATCCTGAAGGTCAAACAACGACAAAGCACAAGTTCTTCAACTACAACGGGGGAACTAATATAACTGGTGAAATTTCAAACGTTTACTATCTAACCAATGGTACTGTTAATAGACTTGGAACTTATAATACGGAAGACGCGGTAGTTGCATATGGTGGTAAAGGCTACCCAACTATTCAAGATGCAAGAAAAGAAATTCCTGCAAACAACCATGACTTATCTTCCTTCTCATCTGATTACTGGGTAATCGGTGCTGACGGCGCTCCCGTATTCAAGAGCATTGCAGACGGCGCTGTTATGTACAATGCAGAGGGTGAGCTTGTTAACTTTGCTTATTCAACAACTGCTGGTGAAACCTTCACCGTAAAAGCATTTGAAAATGGCGTTGAAGTTACCGAGGGCGTTTCAGTTGAAATTCTTAACGATCAAGTTGTAAGCTACGATGCAGAAACTGGCAAAATTACCGTTCTTGACGATCAATATGGTACTGCATTTGTAACCGTTAAAGTTGGTGATAAAGTTGTTTCAACTATTTATATCAAAGTACACACTAAGGAAGAAGCGATACCCCTTGCAAACGTTATACTTTCTAAATATAACGGAAAACTCTACTTCAACGATTCAAGCGAAAAAGTTAAAATGGCAAACATTAAAGATGTAACCTACAATGGAGAATCTATTTTTGACGCAACAAGTCTTAAGGTTGACACAACCTTTGCTTTAGATACTGAAATCGGTTCTAAAACTTATGAGTTAGCGTTAGAAACTGTTGAGGGTGCAAGATTTAAATTGGTTAACGTTAGCGTTTATACAGACGTGTTTGAAAACACTGCTAAATCAAGAACGAGAATGGCAACGCTCTTTGGTTGTGCAAGAAATGGCGAAACGGTAGAGGTACTTACTGGTTATTACGCATTGGCAGAAGATCTCACTTTCGTTTGTGAAAAAGATGATGGAACGAATTATAGCCTTGACGAGGTGTTTGGTGGTAAGAATACTGCTGGTCTAATAACGTTTGATGCAACCTTTGATGGTCGTGGGCACGTCTTAAACGACGTTGTGATAGATGGTTATGATAACTTTACGGGCGGTATGTTTGGTTTATATTCTGGTCCTAACGCGGTATTAAAGAATTTTGCTATCAACGAGGTTCTATTCCTCAAAACCAGCGGAACAGTAAAAAGCACATATTCGGTTTCAACTAAATATGGTGGACTATTCTTCTATCATCCTGGAGTATCAATTGCTGATGCAAGCAACGAGAGTGAAATTAGCAACGTTTACGTTTCCTTAAGTGCTGCTCCTAGCGGTAAAAACCAATGTCTTGGATTGTTCTACAACCTTTATGTAAAAGGTACACCAAATGAAAATAATGACAACATTTCATTGGGTATCAAGACTTGGTCTAACGTAATCCTTAATTACGTCTACAATGGTTCAAAAACTACTAGATATGCGTGTGCTTTATCTAACGCTGCTGTTACTAACCCAACTCTTATCCCAGAGAAAGAAACGGGAGCTAATTTGTCGAACGTTTACTTTGTAGTAGACGGTAAACCAAATTATAACCAAACAAATATTCCTTCAAGTTATGGCACGGGTATTAAGTTCTACACGACTATGGACTTAATGAAGGCAGATGCTAATGACTACTCTTCATTCGCATCATCTGGTTACTGGACTGTAACTGACGGCGAAGTTCCTGTATGGGGTGTTGCTAAATAGTATTCACACATAAAGGCAATTAACAAAACTAAATCACGGAGAAGAATTTCTCCGTGATTTTTTGTTTATTTTGTAAAAACAAAAGCCCAGTTTTTTCCTTTTCTTAATTTATTCATATTTTTATCATTTCGTATCATAATATTATTGTGTTTAAAAGTCAAAAGTGGCATTTTAATATTAATATATAGCATTTTTTGATTGCGTTAACATTGCTGTAATGATACAATATATTATACAAAGGAGTGTATACACTTGTCGATTTTGTCTTTTAAGATTTATCTAAGCAATATTGATAGGTATTATACTTTATAAAATTTATCTCGTGCCGAAACTTTCGGCGCAATTAAAGTACAGGAGGAAACCACATGAAAAAGTCAATAAGATTATTTTTAGTCTTAGCGATGGCGTTTTTGATGTCACTTTCTTTCTTCTTCGCAGGCTCAATGCTTGCAAAGGCAGATGGAAAGATTGATTTCGGCGCAACCGATGGTGCCAGCGTTTATCTCGCAGGTGACGAGAACGACCTTGGTATCAATTACCAAATCAAAGTTAATAAGCAAGATTACAATGCTTTAAAAGCTTTGCCCGAAAACGCAAATAAAACCATTGCTTTCGGCGCTATTTATAGTTTTGCTGACAAAAGTTCTAACGAAATAACGTTTGATTCGGATTTTCCGGTTATTGCTAATACTGACGGCAACTTTGAAAGTCTTGATGATAACTATTTTGTTTACGACGCAGAATTAATTCTTGATACTGACAAAATATATGAAGACGCTAAGGCTGCAGATCCTACACAAGTTCCTACTTTTGAGATTTTCAAAGCTCAATTAGTTACTATGCCTTGGATCGTTAAGCCTTTCTATGCAATTTACGAAGGTGAATTTAGTTCGTCTACCGCTACTATCGTTTATGGAGATATTTCGTCTGCTCGTATGATGTTAGCTGTTGCTGCTGCTGTTAAAACGGCTGATGAAGACGTTCCTTCCGATTTCTACGACAAATACTCAATCCAATATGAAGAAACCGATTATGAAGTTACCTTAAATGCTGAAGGTGTTTTCGGTGGCGATGCTGAGGCTTTTTCTGCCAACACCTTAGGCTTCATTATTGGCGACAGTGCTGAATTCGTTTTATATGAAGAAGGCAAGTGCATGGCTGCTTTCTCTCAAGAGTCAGTTTCAGAGCTTGCTCCCGGTGGCGTTACTACTATCACCACCATTGAAGCAGATCAAGTTAACTTTTCTATTAAATTGGCTTGTCATAAATTTACCTTTGTTGACGAAGGTCTCAAAACCGTTGCTATTGACGCTAATGGTAAAATCTTCCTCAACGAAGCTGATTCTAAAGACGTTGTTTTCACCTCTGCTGATATTGACGGTGTAAACGCTCTTAAAGAAGATGGAACTCTTGATTTAGCGCTTGCTAATAAGACGGTTGGTGACAAGTTCTCATTAGTTCTTAGCACGGAAGATTATAACTGCGTTATCGAAGAAGCTGAAGTTTTTGACAAGGTATTTGAAAACACTGCTGAGTCAAGACAAGAAATGAGAGATTTATTCTCCGCATGTGGCAGAGTTTCCGTAACTTCTGAAGGCGCAGAAGCTGAAACCATTTCAGGTAGCTACGCTTTAGCAGAAAACATCTATTTCCGTGATCATTCTGATCTTCCTTCTAACTTAGAAGAAAGTGAGCAATACGATAGTACCGGCGCTACTAACGAATTATTTGCTAATAAAGGTAAAGATTTAAGCAATACCTTTGCAGGCTCGTTAAATGGTAGAGGCTTTGCATTAAATAATATTCCTATCATTACCAATGACGAGGGAACAATGTTCGGTCTTGCTGGTGATGGTGCTACCTTTAAGAACATTTCATTTAACGGCTTCAAAATCTATGAAAGAAGAAATGGTGCTGCTGAAGGTAAATTCTATTACGTTGAAAGACAAAATAACTTCAGTAAGTTATTCTACGCTCCATCAAGCAAAGAAAACGAAATTACCTTTGAAAACGTTTATATCTACGATTCTTTTGAAGAAGATAGTCGAGCAAGTTACGGATATTACTCACTCGTATTCTTTGACTTCGCTGCTGACGATACTGATAAAAACACCGTTGCTAAGATGAACTTTAACAACGTTATAATCGATAACGTTGGTGGTCCTGTTCTCTTAGGTGTTAAGGGTCTTGCTACAGTTCCTGCTAATTTCACTATCCAAAACACATATATTGCTACTGCTGGTGCAGTTTCTAGAGGTGCTAGTACCCTTACTGCTACCGAAAACGGAGCTAACTTTAATAAAGTTTCAGCTGTTAGCGAAATTTCCGATACACAAGCATTTATTGATTCTGGTTACTGGATACTTGTTGATGGCGAACTCGTTTGGAAAGCGTCTTACAACATTTCTTATTTAGTTGATAGTGAGGAACAAGTTGTTTCTTCCTTATTCTTCACTGAGAAAGATGCTCAATATTCAGTTGTTGCTTTCTACAATGGTGAAAAGGTTGATGCATCAGAAATCACCCTTGAAGCTAACAGTGAATTAGTTTCTATCTCGGGCAACGTTATTACTATTGGAAAGGGTGAAGGCGTTGTAGACGTTAACGTTAAGTACGGTGGCAAGGTTATTTCAACCATTTCTATCGGTGTTGACACAGAGACTGTTATTACTGCAACCCTTGAAAACGTAATACTTTCTAAACAAAACGGTAAACTTTACTTCAATGATTCAAGCGATTCTATCAGTATAGCAGAGATAAAGGATATAACTTATAACGGTGCATCTGTATATGAATTGGGCAAGGTTGATACTACTTTTGCTCCAGACGCTGAAATTGGTTCTGAATATCCTTACGACTTAATCGTAGAAACCTATAACGAAGAGAAATACAGCTTAAAGGGCGTTATCGTTTACACTGAAGTGTTTGAAAACACCGATTTGTCAAGAACGAGAATGGCTACGCTCTTCGGTGCTGATAACTGTGGAACAGCAGCGGCTGCAACCTACACAGTATACGATGAAACTGGTATTGAAATAGAATCCATTACCGCTGATAAAATTGGTACAAGAACTGGACATTATGCTCTTGCAGAAGACCTCACCTTTAGCGAATACGCTTACAACGCTGCTGGTGAAAAGGTTATTTCTAAGAACGAAATGTTTGGTGGTAGAATTTCTAGCTCTACTGGTAGTAGCCGTGGCATTGTTACCTTTGACGCAACGTTTGACGGTAGAGGTCACGTATTAAACAACGTAATTATGGATAACAATACAGGAAGCTTATACGCAGATTATTACGGTTTAATGTTTGGTTTGTATTCTGGTCCTAATGCAGTTCTAAAGAACTTTGCAATTAACGGCATTAAGTTCTACGACTTTGCTAAAGGTACCGTAGGTGAATATAATTTTACAACCAAAAAAACTGGTGGTTTATTCTTTAGAACTCCTAAGGTTAAGGCTTCAGATGCTTCTAACAAGAGTGAAATCAGCAACGTTTACGTTTACGTAAAGGCTACTGCTGTTGGATCTGGCGTTGTTTCTCCATTCGGCTTGTTCTATAGCTTAGACGTAATGGGCAAATCAGCTAACGGCGCTTCATTGGGTATCAAGAAGTGGTCTAACGTAATTATTAATTACGAGGTTGGTGATCTTGCAACTAATAACGAAAACGCACTTTGCGGTATTGCTAGTTACGCAGGCATGCCTCTTACGTTAGAAACTGGTTTATCTATGGAGAACGTTTATTTTGTTCTTAACGGAAGACCAGGTTACAGTCAAGAGAGTGTTCCTGAAGTTTACACGGGCGTTAAATTCTACACGACTATGGATGCTATGAAGAATGCAGATCCTGCAAACGATTACTCTTCATTCACATCTGCTTACTGGGATATCACAAGTGGTGTTCCCGTATGGAAGAATATTCCCGTTGTTGCTGAATAGTATTTTAGCAAAATACAACTAACAAAATTAAATCACGGAGATACTTTCTCCGTGATTTTCTTTTATTTTTTCATACTATTTTTAAATTACTTGCTTTTTAATATGTAAATATGAGTTTTTCTTATTTGCTATTTTTATTATCGGTGTTACAATATACTTGAGGATTATAAACTTGGAGGAGTTTAACGTGTTTGGTTTTGATTTAACCGATTACGATAAAAAAGTTTATTTAGAAGAATTAAAAGATTTTTTGCCAGAAAATATTGTGGACTCTCACGCTCACAGTTGGAGGGTTGAGGACGACGAGTTTGATAGAAGTAAGTTTCCCCAAAAATGGTCAAACCTCGTTGCGGGTGATTGCTATATTGAGGACTTAGAGCAAACCTATTTAGATTTATTTCCTGGTAAAAAAGTTGTTCCCGTAATTTTTGGTAACTCTGTAAAAAGATGCATGGAACATAATGCCTACATCAAGGAGGTTGGTAAAAAAACCGGTTACCCAACGCTCTTTTGGACTAAATACGATATGAGTCCTGACTTTGTTGAAGAACAAGTTTTATCCGGTGGTTATCAAGGCTTAAAACCTTACCTTGCAGGTTGCAAAGAGGGGGTTAAACCGTCTGATGCGGATATCTACGATTTCCTCCCCGAAAAACACTTAAAAGTTGCTGACAAATACGGTTGGAAAGTTGTTTTGCACGTTTCAAAGAACGATAGATTTAAAAACAAATCCAACCTTGACACCTTATTAGATATAGAGCAAAAATATCCAAACGTTAAACTTATCGTTGCGCATATTGGCAGAGCCTATGCAATGGAGGACGTTGGTGACGCTTTTATAAGGTTAAAAGACACGAAAAATATGCTTTTCGATTTCTCCGCTAACACTAACGGGGATATTATTAGAGAGTGTATAGAAACCTTTGGCTCTAAAAGAGTAATGTTTGGCACTGATATGCCTATTGCAAAAATGCGTATGTACAGGGTTATTGAAAACGGTTTTTATTATAACGTCGTTCCACGTGGGTTATACGGGGATTTGGTTCACAAAGACCCACACATGAGAGAGTCGGACGAGAAAAATATCACCAACTTTACCTACGAAATTTTGAGAGCATTCAAAAAAGCGGCGACGGACCTTACTCTCACTAAAGAACAAGTGGAAGATATTATGTGTAGGAACGCTTCAACGCTTTACGATATTAAATTTTAATCGGAGTTAAAATGAAAAAAGCATTTTTAGGTATAGACCTTGGTACTACGGGTACTAAATCTATGCTGTTTGATGAAAAGGGTAACGTTCTCGGCAGAGGATACATGGGTTACGGGCTAATTTCCCCTTTTGACCGTGCGTTTGAACAAAATCCCGAAGATTGGGTTAACGCCGTGTATGGCAGTATAAAAGAGGCAATTTCGGGTGGAGAATACGATATAGTTTCTCTATCCGTTTCTGCTCAGGGTGGTAGTTTTTTCCTTGCAGACGTTGATGATGACGGAAAGGTAATACCTTTAACTAACGCTTACACTTGGATGGATAAGAGGGCAGATATCGAGTCTAACGAACTAAAACAAAAGTTTGGTAGTGATTATTTTTATAATAAAATAGGCAGTAGTTTAACGCCAGGTTCAATGCCTGCAAAAATTCTTTGGGCAAGAAAGCATATCCCAGAAATTTTAGATAAAACTAAACTTATTTTATCCACGTCTGATTATATTTACTATAAACTTACGGGTAAAAAAGTTATAGATTACACCTCTGCTGCAATGATGGGGGCGTATAGCGTTAAAAATCGTGCATACGACGAGGAATTGTTAAACGCCATAGGGCTAAACAAATCTTATTTTCCAGAGTTGTTAGAGGCTGGCGAGGTTATAGGCGAGATTTTGCCTAACGTAGCAAAAGAAGTTGGTATTAATAATAGCGCTCTCGTCGTTTGTGGTGCGCACGATCAATACGCTGCGAATATTGGCTCTCAATATTTTGGTGGAAACGACTTGCTCATTTCTTCTGGAACTACTTGGGTAGTTTTCGGAAACAGTGATAAATATGAGCTTGGAAAGGAAAAATTCGCATCGTGTAATCATCCTATGGGAGGATACGGCGTGTTTGCATCTGCCGTTTCATCTGGCGTGGTTATCGATTGGGAGAGAAACCTCTTTTCCGTATCCTACGAAGACTTAAACGAACAACTTCCTAAAAAGCCGTTTGAAATGGACTTGCTCGTGTATCCTTTCGTTTCGGGTAGCGGAGGGTATAGAGGTGCAATTCCTTTGACTTTCTCTGTGGAAAACGCCGTTTTCCGTTTTGATAAGTTTGATATTATTAAAGCAACGATGGAAGGAGTTGCCTTTGAAATTAAAGAAATAGTTTCAAGGTTTAGAAAGTGCGGAATGAAAGAGGATAAAATCATTATTGCAGGCGGTGCAGTTAGAAGTGAACCGTGGATGCAAATTCTTTCGAACGTATTAGGCAAAGAAATCTATATTTCCAATCAAGCAGATAGGTGTTGCTTTGGCGCATACTCTCTTGCAAGAAAGGGGGTAGACGGTAAGTTTGTTATATTCCCTTGGGACGGTAAGGTGGTTACTCCTGAACCTGAGCTTGTTGATAAATATCAAGAAAAGTTTTCTAAATACGATAAAAAATTTAAAAATTAATTTAACATAAAAACATTTAAGGAGAAAAATTATGTCAATTTACGATGGTTTTAAGTTTAGACCTGCTAAAGGTCTTCCTAACGCAAATCTTCCTTTAGAAGAGTACGAAAGACTTCGCAACATTAAAAGAGAAGACATGGAGTACACCAACGAACACGGTTACCAAGTTAGAGTAGTTATGGACCCTGGTTATTGTGCAGTTATGGATATGTTCTACCGTATCTTAAAGAGTGATTTAGAAGATAAAAAACTCGTTATGATTTGTCCTAACCCTTGGGTAAGAAGATACCTTTCTTTAGTTGAAATGATTAACAAGTTTAATATCAATATGAGAAACGTTCACGCATTTGCTATGGACGAATTTGCTGATGAAGACGGTAACGTTTGCCCCACGACTTACGCTCCTGGTTTAGGCTATTCATTTATGCACAATTTCTACGGTAACATCCGTGAAGATTTGCGTCCTAAAGTAGAACAATGGCACACCTTTAACAACGAAAACGCAAAATACGGCGTTTACTCAAAGATGATTGAGGACGAGGGTGGCGCAGACATTATTTATTCAGCAACCGGATGGCCAGGACATATGGCATTTATCGACCCTGATCTTCCCGAACACAAAGGCATGGCAGATACTTTAGAAGACTTTATCAAAATTAAGTCCGGACTTGTTACTCCATCTTTAATTACCGTTTGTGAAGATTCACTTATGCCTCAAGTTGGTGCTGCCGGTGACTTATGGGCAGTTCCTCCTCGCGCCGCTACTATTGGACCATACGACGTAGTTAACGCAAAAGAACGTTGTATCGTTCACGACGGCGCTACGCCTAACGGTTGGCAGAAGATGGTTTCAAGAATGGAACTTTATGGAGAAATCTCTAAGGATTGTCCTTCTTCTATCGCACGTCTTGGTAAGGGCGTTTGCTACCTTGCAGAAGCACAAGCAACTCCAATTAAGCATTGGTTCTACGGCATGACTCAAAGAGATCTATAATTTATAAGGAAATTTTTATGAAAGCCATTATAAACACAAAACTCGTGTTAGAGGACGGTATCGTTTTTGATGCTGTTATCCTCTTTGACGAGGAAAAAATTATAAACTTTGGACCTAAAGACAAGGTGGAAATCCCCGAAGGAACGGAAATTATCGACGCTAAGGGACTTTACACTTCCCCCGGTCTTATTGATATCCATAATCACGGCTCAGAATTTGATTTATTTGTTAACGAGCCTTATAAGTGCGCAGAATATTTCTTAAAGCATGGTCAAACAACCGTTTTGCCTACTATTTATTACGATATGACGGCGGAACAAATGATTGAGGGCGCAAGGAAGATTAAAGAAGCGTCTAAAAAAGGTGCGGGTAAAATCATCCATGGAATTTACATGGAAGGCCCTTATATGTCTGGCAGAGGCAGTAACTTCAAGTTTATCAAATGGAACGGAGATATCACTGAAGAGGCGTTCGTTCCACTTGTTGACGAGATTGGTGATTTTGTTAAGGTTTGGGCTATTGACCCTGCAAGACAAAATATCGAGGTGTTTTTATCTTACGTTAGAAAAAAATATCCTAACGCAGTTTTTGCATTAGGTCATTCGAGAGCTACGGCAGAGCAAGTTAGAAAGGTTAGAAAATACGGAATTACTTTACAAACGCACACCCAAGATGCTGGTAAGGTTAAAGGGCTTGCGCAAGGCACTATGGGTGCAGGGTGTGACGAATATACTTATTACACTCCCGAAATGTACGCTGAAATTATCTGTGACTACACGGGTATCCACGTTGTTCCAGACTTAATTAAGCTAATCGTTAAAACTAAGGGTGTTGAGCGTATGATTTTAATCACCGACTCTATGGCTAAGAGTGGCGATTATAAAAACAATGAAGAAGAGGGAATTCCTTACGGACCTGACATTAACTACGATTATCAAGGATACGTTTCGGGTAGCCGTTTAACGCTTGATAAAGCCGTTAAAAATATGATGCGCCACACTGGTTACGGGCTATGCCACGCAATTAGGTTCGCATCACTTAACCCTGCTAAGGTTTTGGGGATTGACGAGTTCTACGGCAGTATCGAAATAGGCAAAAAGCCAAACCTCATCTTGATTGACGACGAGGTTAACGTTAAGAAAGTATTCTTAGAGGGCGAAGAAGTTTGTTAAGTATTTTTTAGATACAAACTTAATTAAACAAAAAAAGGCGATTTATTAAATCGCCTTTTTTAATTTAAATATTATCTGTATATTTTTAGAGTGTTAGAGATTATTTTAACCTCAAAGGGAATATCCTCGTAAAGTTCACCGTCAACATTAACCGTGAAAGGCTTATCCGACGTTATTTTAATCTCTTTAATTTTTTTATAAATAGATTGTTTGAGTTTTAAGATTTTACCTGCTTTTAGTTTAAGGAACGCACCTATAATTTTAATACGAGGCATCTCTTTAACGGCAATAAAATCAAGTTCACCATCGTTGGTGGAAGCAATTGGGCAAATAGGGATACCTCCTCCAAATCTATAACCGTTGCATACGCCTGCTATAAACGAACGGAAAGAGGTCTTCTCTCCATCAATTTCCACAACAAAATCAGTGTATTCAAAATCAAATAGCGTTTTAATAAGGCATTTGGTGTAGCCGAACTTGTTTTTCTTTTTTAAGGCGTTATATTTTTTAAGCACGTCAACGTCAATACCCGTTCCAATAACATTTAACCCTCTAACCGTTGGCATTTGCATATAATCGGTGTATTGGGGTTTGTTATTTAAGATTATTTCTAACGCTTTGATAGGTTTTTTAGGCAAATTTATTGCACGAGCAAAGTCGTTTCCCGTGCCACAGGGAATAATTCCGAGATTAACCTTTTCAAAGTTAGAAAAACCGTTGATAACTTCGTGCAAAGTTCCGTCTCCACCAACGGCAATAATGTCTGTTGCACCGTTTTTTATAAGTTCTTCCGTTTTTTCTCTTGAACTTTTAAGTTCTCTCGTAATATGAATTGCATAATCTATGTTTTCTTTTTCCAAGCGTTTAGTGAGAACGTGAAGAATTTTCATTATTTTCTTGCCCTTTTTTCCGCCTGCCGTAGGGTTAACGATAAAGTCTAACATCTATATCTCCTCTTAAATTAAATTTTACTACAAAATAAACTTAATTTCAAGTTTTTATGTTATAATATATTTATGAAAAAACTATTTTCTAAAAAGATTGTTAATTTGGCAGAAAAACTCGAAAAGCCTTTGTATGCCGTGGGTGGCGTGGTTAGAGATTATCTTGCCTATAATATTTTTAGTTCAGACGTGGATATTTGCTCACCGTTAAACGTAGAAGAGGTGTGCAAAGTAGCAGAAAGCCTTGATATTAGAGTTGTTTCAAGATATAAAAGAACGGGCACGGCAGTTTTGCTTGACGGAAAGGTAAAATATGAATTCACGTCTTTTCGAGAGGACGTTTATAAAGAGGGTGGAGAGCATACGCCCGATATAACGATAGCTACCGAAGATATACAAAAAGATGCACTTCGCCGTGATTTTAAGTGTAACGCCGTTTATTACGATATAAAAAATGGAGAATTTTGTGATCCTCTCGGTGGAATAGAGGATATTTCAAATAAAATTATATCAACCGTTAAGGATGCAAAAGAAGTATTCTCACACGACGGTTTGAGGTTAATGCGTTTAGCACGCCTTTCTTCTGAACTTAATTTTATACCGAGAAGTGAAACGCTTTATGGCGCAAGAAAAAACTGCGATAAGATTAAGGATATTTCCGCCGAGCGCATTTTTGCCGAACTAATTAAAATTCTTTCATCTGATAAAAAACACCCCTTTTCCGACAAGCAGGGGCATTATAACGGTTTGAAAATTTTAGAAGAAATCGGCGTTTTAGAAATTATTTTGCCAGAACTCTATCTTGGCAAAGGCATATCACAACGCAGTGATTATCACAAGTACGACGTTTTAGAACACTCTCTTAAATCCGTTCTCTATGCGGATAGTGATGTTCGTCTTTCTGCGCTCTTGCACGACGTGGGAAAACCGTTCACCTTTAATAGAGACGGCAATTTTTACTTGCACGCAAAAGAGGGGAAAAGCATTGCAGAAGAGATATTAAAAAGATTTAAAGCGCCAAATTATGAGATTAAAAAAACGTGCTTTTTAGTTAAAAATCATATGTTGCAAGTTGACGATATGAGGGAGGAGAAACTAAAACGTTTCATTGCAGATAATTTTAATAATATAGATGACCTTATTAAAATTAAAAAGGCAGATTTTATGGCGCTTAAAGACGAGGATGTTCCAAAAGATTTTTTATCAAGAGTTACAAATATCAAAAGCAAAATGTTATCAGACGGCACGCCTATCAATTTAAGAGATCTAAAAGTTAACGGAAAAGACGTTGAATCTTTCGGCGTAGAAAAAAAAGACATTGGTAAAACGCTTGAAGACTTACGTTATTTATGTATTGACGAGCCGAGTTTGAATAATAGGGAAAAACTGCTAAAAATCCTTTATAAGAGGGTAAAAGAATAAAAAAACGATTGACAAGTTATGTAAAATTTGTTATGATAACATACACGTAGTATGGCGTAATATGCTACGAAAACAAAACCTTGCTTGAATATAAATCAAGCCGAATAAGTCCGGGAGGTAAGAAATTATGACGAAATACGAAATGCTCTACATTATCGACGCATCTTATGCTGACGAAGCAAAGGATGCTCTCGTAAAGAAGTTTGAGGATTTAGTTACGAGCAACGGCGGTGTTGTTGAAAAGACCGATCGTTGGGGATTAAAGAAATTACAATATCCCATCAACTACAAATCCGAAGGCTACTATGTTTTAATGAGTTTCGAGGCAGAGAAAACGCTCGTTCAAGAATTAAAGCGTATAGTTGGCATTACTGATGGCATAATCAGAAGATTAATCACCAAAAGATAAGGAGAAAAATTTATGAATAAAGTTATCCTAGTTGGAAATTTAACCCGTGATCCAGAACTTACGGAAACTCCCAACGGAATAGCAGTATGCAGATTTTCCATCGCTGTATCAAGAGATTACGCAAACAGTGAAGGCAACCGTGAAACCGATTTCTTTAACATAACGGTTTGGCGTGGAAGAGCGGAAAATTGCGGAAAATATCTAAAAAAAGGCAACAAGGTTGCAATAGTAGGTAGTTTACAAAACCGTTCATACGAAGATAAAGACGGTATTAAGAGAAACGTTACCGACGTTATTGCTAACGAAGTTGAATTTTTAACCCCCAAGAGTGCGCAATCAGAGGGAGAGGCAGAAGTTTCTTCTTCAAGCAGAGTTCGCCCTCAGTTGGAAGTGATGGACGACAATCAACTTCCTTTCTAATAAGTAGTGTCGTAAACTAAAAGGAGTATAAAATGGAAGAAATTACCAACGTAGTTCCTGAAACTACCGAACAGGCTCAACCTGCGGTTAAAGAATCAGGCAAAAAATTTGTTAAAAGAATTCCCCGTAAAAAAGTTTGCGCTTTCTGTCAAGCAAAGACTGACGCTATTGATTACAAGGATATTAACACCTTGAAAAAATACGTTGCAGAAGGTGGTAAAATTTTACCCCGCCGTATGACCGGTACTTGCGCAAAACACCAAAGAGTTCTTGCAAAAGCAATTAAAAGAGCAAGATTGGTTGACTTATTACCTTTCAAGGGTGAATAATTATTAAAAAAAGAACGCATAAAAGTCGCTCTTCCCGTAAAGAAAAAGCGACGACTAAATAAATCCTCACGGATTTATTTAATATAACGCAAGACTTATCTTGCATATCACTTTTAGCCACAAGGCTAAAATATCACTACTAACCGTTAGGTATTTTGTAGATAAGAAAAGCCCACTATTTCGCTTTTTGCGAAATATAGTGGGCTATACTTTTATTATTTATTAAAATTCCCTAAAAGAGGAAGGATTTTATAGTTCTAAATATATTAAAGCTCTTTTCTACCTAATAAATAATCTACCGAAACGTCAAAGAAATCGGCAATTTTACGCAGAGTTTCCAAACTCGGCTCTGAACTACCGTTTTCATATCTTATGTACGAGGTCTGAGCGATTTGTAAAAACTCTGCAACCTGACGCTGAGTTTTTTTATTAAGTTTACGCTGTTCTATTAACCTGTCTTGAAATATTTTCATCATGAACCTTATTTTCATCTTGACAATTATAGCATTTTGCTATATACTGTGTGTATAAAAATAGCAGTTTGCTATCAACAAAAAGGAGAAAGGGAAAAGATGGGATTATTTAATGGAGTAAAACTCGTGTACACTGGTGAAGTGGGTTCAATTGTAAGAATTCCTTGCAAAAACAATTCGGACAATTTGATTTTTACTGGTGCTGGCAAATCAATTAAAATTTATGAAGCGCTTCAAGGTAAGCATCATAAAAAGGGAACACCGTTTATTATGGAATATTTTGGTTTCAGACCTGCAAAAGACGTTTCTGAATCAGCCTATAGTAAGGGCTATACGGCAACCCATACCGGTAATGGTAATTATAGGTTAAAAGAAGAACGTCACTCTTCTGGCGATGCAATTGCTATGGAAGTTTACATAGGTGCTTCACCTGAAGTAGTAGCAGACAAAAAATCAAACGTTAACAAATGGCTACGTTCAGTTGCTAGACCTACTAGAGGCTTAATGTGGTGGTTATTAGGTATTGTAACAATCCCTGTATTTGGTTTAGGTTTATTTATGTTAGGTAACGCAATTTATAGAAAATATCTCGCTATTGTTAGAAATTCTTGCGTTAGAAAAGCAAAAAAATCTTATAAACAAAAAGGTTACGTAGAAGTTTTCTAAAATTAAACAACAAAAAAAGAACGCATAAAAAAAGTGCGTTCCTTTTTTTAATCTAAAATTGATATTTCATTACATTAAGTGATAAATATTAACATATTTTTACAAAAAAGGTAAAAAAAGTGAAAAAAATTTTCAAAATTCGCCTTAAAACGCTTTACAAAAAAGTTTTAATGTTGTATATTAATATTGTCGAAAGCGTTGGTCTTAACGGCGAAAATCCATCATTGAGTATGTTTTGCTACTTTTCAGTAACGGACAGAAAAATGATTTTACTAAGCTCATCATTTTCCCCCTTATCATATATTATTCAGGAAGCAGTTAACTAGGTTAATTGCTTTTTGAATTTTTAGGGCTTATAAACGGCGTGTGAGGTCGTTTACTGTAATCATTTTTGACCTCGATGACCAACGAGGTCAATCTCGTCCAAAAATTGATTACGAGCCTACTCACACTTGTTTCTAACCCCTAAAACACGTAATCTGTGTTAAAAGACAAGGTCAATCGTATTCATACCCTTGAGCGAGCCTTGAATTGCTTATTTCTTGTTTCTTAAATATTAAAAAGAGCGTGTGAGGTCGTTTACTGTAATCATTTTTGACCTCGATGACCAACGAGGTCAATTTCGCATACAATCATATCTAACAATATAAAAAAATCGAAGCCGTTAGGCTTCGATTTCCATTTTATTGAGTTCTTTTACAAAAGATTTAGAAGAGAGAATAACTACTCCAACTACGACAACTAATGCAATATCTATAAACACGTAGGTGTTATATATTGCACTATAAGTTAAAAAGTTAGTTGCCTCTGCATCCAAGGCGTATGCGCCAAAGGCAAACACGCCTGAGATAACGTGAGAAACGTATCTTAATAAACCGGTGAGTGCTGCGCCAATTGCAAATTTAATTCTTGGTCGATTTGATAAAACTCTTAAGTCGGTTAATAATCCACTTATTGCAATTGTTGAAAAGGCAACGGGGTAGTCTAATAAAAATTGTGCCGGATGAACGATAAACGGATCTTGTACGGCTTGTAACAATCCGTAAATAACGCCAACGAGCAAGCCTTTTTTCATACCGTAAACGTAGGAGAATAAGCATATTGGCAAAAAGGAAATTAAGGTTATAGAGCCTCCTTGTATCCACGCCGCCTCGAACTTTATAAAGGAAAGGGTAAAAGAAAGGGCTAAGCAAATGCCTGCAAAAGCAATGGTTTTAGAAGTGAAGGGCTTTTTATTTTTTCTTCCAACGATAAAGGATAGACTAACGATAAAAGCAATCAACACTGCGCTAAAAACGTATAAGAGTGTAGAATTAAAGCCCGATTCGGGGGAAGTATAATATCCGTCACCAAAAATATTATTTGAGTAATGCAAATACATTAATATTAAGGTGGTTATTAAAGAAAGAAAAAATAGCGTGCCAAAAACTATGCTAAAAATCTTTTTTCCTTTGCTTTCTTTTTTGTTAAGGATAAATAACGTAATTCCACCAATTAGTAAAATTATTAACGTTACAAGTAGTGGAATTAAAACGTGGGTTATAACGTCTTTATTAACCCAGTTGTTTTCAAGGTAGGCAAGGTCGAACTTTTTAGATATTTCTGCAACCAATAAGATAATGCCTAAAATTAGAGCGTAGAACGTAAAGGAAATTACGGCGCATTTACTAACCTTTCCGATTATATCTCTATGCGTAAAAAAGCATACGATTAAGGTTAGTAATAGGGCGCAAACCACGCCGATAGTTAGCCATAGCGAAATAGGCTCTAAGGTGTCTGAAAAATACACTTTTTCAGAAGAGAGTAAATTGAGTAACATAAAAAACCTCCTATAATTCGCTATAAGAAAACAAAAAACACCCCAAACAGGGTGTTGTCGACGGTTATATTGTCTTTTCCTTCAAGCATTACCTTGCGGATTCAATGGTATAATCTCAGCCGATATGGCACCCATAGCGAATATTTATTTTATTAACGAAATAATATCACAAAAAAAATGTTGCGTCAAGCAAAATTATATGATAAAATTATTTTCCACATTAAAGGAGAAAAAGGAGAAAATAAATGTTCAAATTTTTTGCATATATAAATCGTATGAAATACATAAAAAGATGGTCGCTAATGCGTTCCGTTTGTGACGAAAACATTATGGAGCATAGCCAACAAGTTGCAGTAATTACTCACGCGCTTGCTCTCATTGCTAAGGAAAATTTTAATAAGGAAATTGACGTTGGCAAGGCAGTTTTAATTGCTCAATATCACGAGGTTGGGGAAGTTATCACGGGAGATTTACCAACGCCTATAAAATATTTTAATCCCGAAATCAAAACGGCTTATAAGGATTTAGAGGCAAAGGCGTGCGAAAGGATATTAAATATGCTGCCTGAAAATCTTAAAGAAAAATATCAAGAGTATATTATTCCCGACACGGAAACGGAAGAGTATAAGATTGTAAAGTATGCCGATAGAATTGCCGCATATATAAAATGCATAGAAGAAATAAAAGCGGGTAATGCTGAATTTAAGAAGGCAAAGAGGAGTATAGAAGCAGAATTGAAGGCTTCTAAAAGGCAAGAGGTAGCGTATTATTTGAAAGAATTTGCCCCTGCTTTTGAACTTACTTTAGACGAGCTTGATTAGTTTGTGCAAATTATACAGTAACAAAAAATTTGTTAGTGCAAAATTAAATTGTAAAAACCAACGAAAAAGTATATAATAATTAAAGAAACACAAAAAACTTTATGACAAGTGGAGGAAAATATGTCAAGCTTAAATCTTAAAAACATTTACAAAGTATACCCCTCCGGTGTAACTGCGGTAACCGACTTCTGTCTTGATATCGAAGACAAAGAGTTTATCGTTTTCGTTGGACCTTCTGGTTGTGGTAAATCAACCACTCTTCGTATGATAGCAGGTCTTGAAGAAATCACCGACGGCGAACTTTATATCGACGGTTTATTAGTAAATAATATTGCGCCTAAAGATAGAGATATTGCAATGGTTTTCCAGAACTATGCACTTTATCCTCATATGACTGTATACGACAATATGGCGTTTGGTCTTAAATTAAGAAAAATGCCCAAAGAAGAAATTGACGCAAGAGTTAAAGAAGCGGCAAGAATTCTTGGTATTGAAATGTATCTTTCCAGAAAGCCTAAGGCTCTTTCCGGTGGTCAAAGACAACGTGTTGCTTTAGGTCGTGCAATCGTTCGTGAACCTAAGGTATTCCTTTTGGACGAACCTTTGTCTAACTTAGACGCTAAACTTCGTGCTCAAATGAGAACGGAAATTACCAAACTTCACAATAGACTTGCAACCACCTTTATCTACGTTACTCACGACCAAGTTGAGGCTATGACTATGGGTACGAGAATCGTAGTTATGAAAGATGGATTTATGCAACAAGTTGACGAACCCTTAAACCTCTATGATTATCCTATCAACCAGTTCGTAGCAGGATTTATCGGAACTCCTCAGATGAACTTCTTTAACGCTACTTTAACTGGAACTAAGAATAAAGTATACGTTGAGTTTGGTAACGATAAAGTTCTTGTTCCCAAAGAAAGAGTTGCACTCATTTGCAATCTTGACGATTATCTTAACACTGGTAAAGAAATTATCTTTGGTATTCGTCCTGAAAACATTGACTGTGGGGAAGAAAGTATTAAGGCTGGAAAAGAAAACATTATCAAAGTTGGCATAGAGTTTGTTGAAGGCTTAGGTGCAGAAACACTTCTCTACTGCAAAACCAGCGATATTGACGATAGTGACGACATTATCGAAGTTAAAGCAAACCTTATTGCTAAAGTTGATAGCCGTACAGAGGCAAAGACGGACGACCATATTGATATTGCTCTCGATATGTCAAGATGTCACCTCTTTGATAAGGCTACCGAAATCACCTTACTTGCTCGTACTGAAGAAGGTAAGGCAGAAATCGAAGAATTACAAGCAAGAAGAGTTGAAGAGGATAGAATTAAGGCAGAAGAAAAAGCAGCCGCTGAAGAAGAAGAGGCAGCAAAAATTGCTGCTAAACTTGAAAAGAAGAACAGTTTCTTAAATAAAATTGGTCTTTCTCAAAGAGTTAAGGCAGAAGAGGTTGCTCCTGAAACCGTTGAGGAAGAAGAAGCTTCTGACGAAGAATAATTTTAATAAAAAAGATATAAATCGGATAATTACTTATCCGATTTTTCTTTTTTTATAAAAAGTTCCAAAATTTTCACATAAAAAACGCTAAGGTTAATCAAAAATTAAAAATTAGTATTGAAAAATTTTAATTTTTAGGGTAAAATATATGAGAATAACTTTAAGGATGAAACAATGGAAGCAGACGTTAAACTTTTTATAGAAGAAATAGAAAGAAATCTCGGTGTTAAAATTACCGTTTACGACGAAGGTGGAGAATATCTTTTCGGCGCAAACAAGGGTAACGCCGCAAACACCGATTTTAAGATTTTATATTCTGACACCATAACCAATCAATCACTTTTTAGATTTAGATATAGAGACAAAACGTATATTGCCCGTCTTGACGGGGTTGGAAGCGTTTATGGGAACTACGCTTATCTTATAAGTGAGCTTTCAGAAAACGCATCTTATAAGGGAAGAATTAGCACGAAAGATGAATTTTATCGTTCGCTATTAACGGGTGAAGTTGGGATTTATCAAATAGAAAAATATAGTAGAAAATATGGATTAAAAAGCAATGCGTCATCTTGCGCAATGCTTATCGTGTGTGATAAAGATAGAGCGGAGGAGGTTAAAAACGTTGTAGATACCTATGCTCCAGATGAAACGGATATTTCCGTTTTGTTAGACGATAATCAAGTTGGTGTAGTTAAATTCTTCGGTGATGAGGACACGGAATATCGCTCCTTTAACGAATATGCAGAATTTTTATTCCAATCGATATTTGAAGAAACGGGTATGAAAGTTTATATCACGTTAGGGGCGGCAGTTGCATCTATTGAAAACATTCACACCTCTTTTTCTCAAGCATTGTCTGCATATCGTATGAGAGACTACGTTAATTTAAGTGGAAACGTTCACTCGTATAAAGAATACGTGTTTACAAAAATTATTGAAGACTTGCCGAAAACGAGGAGAAACGAATATTTAGAATTATTGTTAGACTCTGAGGCAGAAGAAATTTTTACCGATAAGGAAATGATTCAAACGGCAGAAGTGTTTTTAGAAAACAATCTAAACGTTTCCGAAACTTCGAGAAAACTATTTCTCCACAGAAACACTTTAACGTATAGGCTTGACAAGATTGAGCGTCAAACGGGGCTTGATATAAGAAAATTCTCTGATGCCGTTACTTTTAGGCTTATTACCGTTTTATTTAAGCAGGGTAAAAAATAATGAAGGAAAATAAAACACAAAAAAAGATATTTAAGATATTATTAATAGTTTTTTCGCTCGTAATTTGTTTTACGGGCGGATTTTTTACGCATTATCTACTAATGCCTAACTATGCAAGAAAGCTAGGTGATATTATAACCATCATAAATTCTGTTTCCAAAGATCCAAACGGTAATGATATTACCTTAGATACCGAGGAAATGGCAAAGGGGTTTGTTAACGCAGTACTAAAAAACGACGATTACGCCCAGTATTTTACTGACGAGGAGTATAAGGAGAAAAATACTGAGGGTGATGGAAGGTATTCGGGGATAGGAATAACTTTATATGCTAATGCGCCAAAAATTTATTCTGTTTCGGGAAATTCTCCCGCGGAAAATGCAGGAATTAAAAGTGGCGACGTAATTTTAAGGGCAAAATTAACCTCTCAAACGGAATTTATAGAGTTTACTTCAACGCAAGACGCTATCGACTTTTTTACCAACGTTTCTGACGGGGACGAAATAGTGATTATAATAAAAAGAGATGGCGTTTTTGATGAGAAAGGCTTTACGCTAACCAAGAGAAAATACGTTTGTTCTTACGTTTATTATTACGATAATCAAACTTCACTCAGGTTTGTTTCAGAGGATGAGGGTAAACCAACAAAGAAATTTTTTAATGACGAAAGACTTGATACTCTTCCATCAGATACTGCGCTTATTCTCTTTAAGGCGTTTGAGGGGGATTCTGCAACGCAATTAGGCGAGGCGCTTTCCTATTTTTATTCAAGTGGCAAAAGCAAACTCATATTTGACTTGCGTGGAAACGGAGGCGGTTATATGGATTGTTTAAGAGAAGTTGCCTCCTACTTTATAAATAATAACAAAAATAATAAAAACCTCGTAACCGAGGTTGAGGAAAGAAAGGGTTCTTCTTGTTATTACACCAAAGGAAATAATTTTGACGATAGGCTAAAAAATATTGTCGTACTTGCAGACGGTGGAACGGCGTCTGCCTCAGAGTGTTTAATCGGAGCAATGCTATGCTATAACGACGCTAATTTTAGCAAAGATAATCTCTTAATAGCCTATAATACTGAAAGGGGAAATTATAGCACCTACGGAAAGGGGATAATGCAAACCACCTATCCTCTTTTATCTGGTGGGGCGTTAAAACTTACTACTGCAAGGGTTTTATGGCCGGATAGAGAAACTTGTATTCACGGCACGGGAATAATTCAAGAAAATACGGCAAACCACATTAATAGCGAAAACGCCATATCACGTGCAGTTGAGATTTTAACTAATTACAATTAGTAAAGTATTCGTTCAAAGCTAAAACGATTTTTTCATCAGCAAAATTTTTAATGGGACTTACACCCTCGAAAGTAAAACTTTCGGGGGTGTTTTCGTTTGACGAATTTTTCTTGAAAAAGACTTTTATTAGAGGGGCAAAGTCTTGGGGTTTGGCATTTTTAAGGGCGGAAAAAACGTCAAAATTATTTGCACTAAGCAAATCGTATAAAGGCTTAAATTCGCCGTCTTTATATTCGTTTAGAAAAAAATTTAGCAAAAATTCTAATATCATAATTTAACTTCCGTTAATATACTATATGTATAAAGGCTTAAATTCGCCAAAACTTTTAGGAGTAAAATATGCAAGATTTTAATGATTTTATTAAAAATGGTAACGGCGGGGAAGAAAATTTTAGTGAAAACCAAAACGTTATAGATATGGTAACGAAAATGGCTAAGCAGTTTGATGGAAAAAGTCAACAAGACTTAATTAAAGCGGTTTTTGAAGAGGCAAAAAAGAGAAAGAAAGCAGGAACTCTTTCCAATTCTGAAATAGACGGCTTTTACAATATGCTTTATCCTATGCTTGACGATAAGCAGAGAAAAATGCTTTCAAAAATAGTAAGCGATTTAAAAAGAATTTAATTTTTACAAATTCTATTTACGGCATCTACAAGGCGGGAGAGTTCGTGAGCGCTATTATGTACTGAAAGGCTTGCTCTAACTAACCCGCCTTTTTCCGTTTTATAAAACTTGTGGGTAAGAGGAGCGCAATGAAAACCTCCTCTTACTGCAATATCGTATTCTCTACTTAAAATATCAGAGGCAACGCTACTGTCAAGCCCAATTATTTCAAAGGAGATTATACCCGACGGGTTAGGGGAAGAGTAAAGTTTTACCTTTTTTGTTTCCGAAAGATTTGCTATAACTTTTTCAGTGAGTTTTTCCGTTTGTTCTGCAAAGTGAAAAAGGTGGGAAGAAACGTATTTAACACCCTCGTTAAGGCAAGCGATTGCAGGTAAGTTTAGCGTGCCTGCCTCTAAACGTTCGGGATAATTTTCCGGCATGATTTTAGAAAAAGAATCTATGCCCGTTCCACCAAAGGTGAGGGGGTTAATAGTAACGCTATCGTCAAAGCATAAAGCACCACTGCCCATAATTCCGTATAGCCCTTTATGTCCCGCCAATGCCAGCATGGAAATATTATCGTGTTTTAGAGAAAGTGGAATATGCCCGCCACCTTGCGCTCCGTCCACCAAAAATAAAAGGTTGTATTTTTTAGCAATCTCACCAATTTTTTTAATAGGCATAACTTCGCCCGTTACGTTGCTTATAGCAGTGCAAACTATTAGATAGGTATTATTATCAATTTTTTCTTCTATTTCCTCTGCAATATCTTTCATGGGCGTAGGGTGAACTATTTCTAAATCGATATATCCTAAACTTTGCAGGTAATATAAAGGACGGAGCACTGAGTTGTGTTCAAAAACGGTGGTGATTACCTTTTTTCCCTTTTGAAGAGTTCCAAATATTGCTAAGTTTAACGCCTCTGTGCAGTTTTTAGTAAAAACGACTCTATCTTCGTTACAAGAAAATAATTTTGCCAAGTTTTCTCTGCAAGAGTACACTAATTTTGCGCCCGTAACGGATAGGTGATGTCCACTTCTTCCGGGGTTTGCCGATAGATATTTAATAACCGTTTGGGCAATTTCAGAAACTGCTCTCGGCTTAAAACCACCCGTTGCAGCATTATCTAAATAAATCATAGTCGCTCCTTTTATTTAACAAAAATTAGGATAAAATAATAGTATATTATATAAAGGGGAACACCCTTTTATGCAAAGGAGAAATGGTATGGAGTATATAGTAGTAGCCTTTCGTTCAAGGGCGCACACGGTAAAATTTCACGGTTTTTTAGAACGTAACGGAGTTAGGTCGGAAATAATAAACACCCCGAAAGAAGCTGGGGTTGGGTGTGGTTTATCCGTGAAAGTTTCAACCAATCTTATAGATGTGGTAAAAAAGGGGGTAAAAATTGCCTCTCTTGCTTCATTTGTCGGCATTTTTAAGGTAAAAAAGATTGGTGGAAATATTTTGGTGAGAAGTATTTAATTAAAATGCTTGTAATATTTATCTTTGATGTGATAAGATAAATAGGGTAAGTTTATGGAAAAGAACACTGCTAAAAAAATTATATCAACGCTATCAAGCAATTTTTTAGATAAGCCGGCACTTAATTTTACCACGCCGTACGAGTTGCTTATTGCGGTAATTTTATCGGCTCAATGTACGGACGAGCGTGTTAATAAAGTTACTAAGGAACTTTTCAAAGAGTATTCCACTCCTCAAAAAATGCTTACTTTAACCCAAGAGGGGCTTGAAAAATATATATTTTCTTGTGGGCTTTATAAAAGCAAGGCAAAACATATCTTAGAGGCAAGCAAAGATATTGTGGAAAAATTTGGTGGTAACGTTCCTAACACTTGGGAAGAACTTATAACCCTTGCAGGAGTAGGAAGAAAAACTGCAAACGTCGTTTATAGCGTTGCTTTTAACGGAAAGGCTATTGCCGTTGACACGCACGTTTTTAGGGTTAGCAATCGCATAGGCTTAGCAAAGGCAAACAACGTTTTGAAAACGGAAAAAGCGTTAAATGAAATTATAGATGAGGAAGATTGGAGCAGGGCGCATCACTACCTCATATATCTTGGCAGAAGTTATTGCAAGGCAAAAAATCCCGATTGTGAAAACTGCCCGATAAATTCTTACTGCGAAAAAAATATTAAAAGGTGAATTATGTTTATAAATAAAACAATAATTACTATAAAGGCAGGTGACGGTGGAAGTGGAATCACTTCTTTCGTGCACTATAAAGGAAAGGTTAGCGGTGGCCCAGACGGGGGTGACGGCGGAAAGGGTGGAGATATAATCTTCGTTGCGGACAAGCATTTGTCAAGCCTTGCAGATTATTATTATAAAACTAAATACGTTGCAGAAAACGGTAACCCCGGCGAATCTAATAAATGTTACGGTAGAGGTGGAAAGGATTTAGTGTTAAAAGTGCCTCTTGGAACAGTTATTAAAGATAGAAAAACGGGTGGCATTATTGCCGATATGTTTACCGATGGGCAAAGCAAAGTAGTTCTAAAAGGTGGTGACGGGGGAAAAGGTAACGCTAAGTTTTCCAACGCTCGTAGACACGCACCTCATTTTTCTCAAACGGGGGAAAAAACGGAAACAAAGCAAGTGATTTTAGAACTTAAAACCATTGCAGACGTTGGACTCGTGGGCTTTCCTAACGTTGGAAAATCAACCCTTCTTAGTAAAATTACCAAGGCAAGACCAAAAATTGCAAACTATCACTTTACAACCCTTTCTCCCAATTTGGGCGTGGCAGAATATTATGATAATCAGTTTTTAGTTGCTGATATTCCGGGGCTTATCGAGGGCGCAAGTCAAGGCTTAGGTTTAGGCACGGAATTTTTAAGGCATATTGAAAGAACGAGAATGTTAGTTCACGTGGTGGACGTTTCGGGTAGTGAAGAGCGTAATCCCATTGAAGATTACAAAAAAATTAATTTAGAACTAAAAAGTTACAGCAAAGAACTTTCTCGCTTGCCACAAATTGTTGCGCTAAACAAGTGTGATTATTACGGTGTAGAAGAAAATATTAAAGAGTTTAAGAAAAAGGTTAAGGGCAAAAAAATCGTTTGTATTTCCGCACAAACGGGTGAGGGGCTTGACGATTTGAAAAAGGCAATAACGGAAGTTCTTTCTAAACTTCCTCCCTTAATGCCTATGGAATTTGAAGAGTTTAATTACGTTAAACCGGATAGGCTCGATTATGAAATTTATAGAGAGGGTGAAACCTTCTTCGTCGTTGGCTCGTTAGTAGAAGTATTAAAGAGAAACGTTGTTATGGACGATATGAATTCACTTGCATATCTTCATAAAGTATTAAAAGATAGAGGAATACTTACAGAACTTAAAAAAATGGGTGCAAATGAAAAATCCACCATTAATATCGGTGGAGAAGAGTTTGAATTTGTAGATTAAGGAGAAAATTATGTTAACTTCAAAACAAAGAAGCAATTTAAGAGGCTTAGCACAAAAAATAGAGCCCGTAACACAAGTTGGAAAATCGGGTGTTACGGAAAGTTTAATTGAAAGCCTTGATAAAACTATTGAAAAAAGAGAACTTATTAAGGTTACCGTGTTAGAAAACAGTGGGCTTGACGTTAGAGAGGCAGGCGAAGAGATTGCAAAACTTCTATTTGCTGAGTTTGTTTGTGCAACGGGTAGAAAGTTGGTTTTCTATCGTCGTAGTTTATCTGATAAGGTAGAACATATCGAGTTTTAATAGACCTCTTTTTCTGCTTTTCCAAAAAGCTTAACGATAAGGGAAAAGATTAAAAAGAGAGAACCAACTATAATATAATATAGTTTAATTGGCACTATAAAAGAATAGAGCATAAAAATTACTCCGAAAAAGAAGTAGTTTTTGGCTCTTTTTTTATTTAATAGTAGTGAAAAATCCCACGTCTTTTCCTTTTCTCTAAAAAAATACACGTCGTTTTCTGGAAAAAGCGATGCTTTTTTTAAAAGTTCATAAACCTTTCTCCCGTTAAAAAGTTTAATCTTGCCGTTAAAATTTAACGAAAAATCTTTAATTTCAGAAGAAAAATCACTGGAAAAAATCACGCCAATTTCGTCTGCATCAAGAAGATTGCAAAACTTAATGAATTCTGATTTTTTAATTCCGTCAAAATCAAAGCGTAAAAATATAATCGCACCATAATCGGGCAAACGGATTCTACCGTTTAGTATTTCAGTTTTAACGCTAAGTTTATTAAAAACCCTTTCAAATAGTTTAATTTGATTAGATTTTTTCATAAAGGATAGGCGAATTAACGTTTCTTTTAACTGCTTTTCCTCTTCTTTTTTTAAGTCGTTTTTACCGTTTTTTTTCTTAAAAAGCTTAAAAAACCAAATCCCAAGTATTAAGGAAATGGTAATGGATAAAATTAAAGATATAGTGCCGTCTAAAAAAAGAGACAGCAAAAATCTTAAAACTATACTAACGGCGATTGAACAAAAAACCGTGTCTGAGATAATGGGCAAATAATTTTTCATAACTTGGTTAAATTATTGCCAAAAACTCAATTTTTATTCAGATTATAAAAGGAGAAAAAGCCTTGATTTTATATAAAAAATATGCGATAATAAAACTATGAAAAAAATTGCTCTCTTCGGTGGCACGTTTAACCCCGTTCACTTAGAACATAAAATGCTTGTAAATCAAGCGATAAAAGAGTTAAACTTAGATAAACTTATAATAATTCCAACCAATATTCCACCACATAAAAAAACTGACCTTGCGAGTGGCGAGGACAGAATAAACATGCTTAAAATCTGCTTTTCGGATGAAGAAAAGGTGGAAATAAGCGATTTTGAAATTAAAAACGGTGGAACGAGTTATTCCTATCTTACCGTAGAGCATTTTAGAAAAGTTTACCCAACGGACGAGTTGTTTTTTTTGGTCGGTGGGGATATGTTAAAGGATTTTAAAACGTGGAAATACCCCGAAAGAATCTTATCTTGCGTAAACCTTGCAGTTTTTAATAGAGAAGGGTTTTCTTATAACGATAAAGAAGAGAGAGAATACTTTAATCAAACCTTTAATAAAGGTTACGTTAGCCTAAATTATGAGGGAGAAAATCTTTCTTCAACGAGAATTAGAATTTATTCTGCACTCTCACTGCCACTTGACGGTATGGTTACGGATGGGGTAGAAGAATATATAAAAAACAATAATCTTTATCAAGGTGGGCGAGTTTTTGAGTTTGTGAAAAAAACTCTTCCAAAAAAGAGGCTTATTCACACGGCAGAGGTCACCGTTAGTGCGTTAACAAAAGTAAAAGAATTGGGGCTTGATAAAGACGACGTAATTACGGCTTGTATTCTCCACGATTGCGCAAAGTATATAGACTATAAATCGGTGAAAGGTTTTAAACTGCCTGAGGGCGTGCCGTCACCCGTAGTTCACGCTTTTTTAGGCGCTTATATTGCGGAAAATCACTTAAAAATCTCAAACGGAGAGGTTATAGACGCTATACGTTATCACACTTCTGGAAAAGCAAACATGAGCAAACTTGCAAAACTTTTGTTCGTTGCAGATATGGTGGAAATAAACAGGTCTTACGAGGGGGTCAGGCGGCTTAGAGAACTCTTTGAAGTGGACTTTGAAAAATGCTTTATAGAATGCTTAAAAGAAGAAATGGTGCATTTAATAAACAAAAAACAATACATTTATTCGGAAACGATTTCTGCTTACGAGTATTATGTTAATGATAAAAAATAAGGAGAAAAATTATGGATTCAAAAGAATTTAGTGCAAAAATTTGTAAGGTTTTAAGCGATAAAAAAGGACAAGACATAATTAGAATAGACGTAAAGGATAAATCTTCCGTTGCAGATTATTTTATTGTTGCAAGTGGCAGATCCACAACACAAACCCGCGCTCTTGCAGAGTACGTTGAAGAGGAAATGGATAAAATAGGTGTTATGCCTAATCGCAGAGAGGGTGTTAAAGACGGGCGTTGGGCAGTTCTTGATTATGGTGACGTTATCGTTCACGTTTTCAGTGATGAAACGAGGCTATTTTACCATTTAGAAAAACTTTGGGGTAGTGAAGAAAATATCGAAAGATTTGAAGATTAAAAATTTTTAAGAACTTTTTCTAAAATAAATTCTATCAATATCCTCGGTGTTTAGAGAAATGCTTTTCGCATCCTGCTTTTTTGGTTTTTTTCGCACGGAAAGTTTTTGTGTTATAGGGGGAGTTTCGCCCTTGTCACGAGAAAACTTTTGTTTTATTTTATCTTTGATAAATATTAAAACGCTTTTAGTTCCTACGACAAGTACCGAGCATAGCAAAAATCCTAACGCCATAAAAAACGGGCCGGCGATATAAGAGGGAAAGTTCATAAACACCTCCTTTTTGTTTAAGGTTATCACAAAAAGCAAAGGTTATAATACGACTATTTGTTGATTAATGAATTATTTTATCACAACTACAAAGCGTCCTAAAAAGGAGACTAAACATGTTGCTATTTAAGAAAAAGAATAAAGAAGAAAGTATAGAGGAAGTAAAAAAAGAGGTCTTAGAACAAGATTGCAGTACCGAACTCGTTCAGGTTATAGAGGAAAACTCTAACGTAGGTGCTGAAAATCAAATCCAAGAAAAAGCCGAAGAACAGCAAGAAAGTAAAAAAGATGATAAACGAGACAAGAAGGTAAAGGGCGAAGAGATTTTAAATAATTTGCAAAACCTTTCCGTGCTCTTAAATACGGACGTTGAAAGTTTGACTAACGAGATTTATTTAACTCAAATAAAAAAGATTATGTCAAAACTTCAAAAGGCCGTAGTTAGATTTGATATGACCGAAGAGCAAATGGAAAAAATCTTCCTTTCTGTAAATAAATACGGTTTAGGTGGAATTACGGTTGCGCCAGCCTATTTACCAAACTGCGTTAGGCAAATAAAAAAGCATAAGGCGATATTAAACCTTTGTTCTATCATAGATTTTCCTTTTGGAGAAAGTTCTATTAAAGCAAAAATTTCCAACGTGAAAGAAAGTTTAAAACTCGGTGCAAACTCGGTTGCCATTGCAATGCCTTCAATGATGCTTAATGCCGAACACCTTAAAATACTTAAAAAGCAATGTAAAACACTTTGCAGAATAAGCAAAAAAAGTGCAGGTATCGTTATAAATGCAAGCGACGTTAACGAAGATAATTATTCTAAGATAATGAAAGTTCTAAGCAAGACGAAACTAAGTTTTATAGTCCTTGCTTTTGGCGAAGCGACCAAGGAAGAAGTTCAAAGAAAACTAACTTCTTTTCTTAAATGCAAAGTGGATAAAAGAACGTTTGTTCTCGCAAACGTTGAAAGTGTGGAAAGCGCCGTTGAACTCTTCAAACTCAAAGTGGACAATATTTTAACGCCTTATGCCGACGAGATAGGGGAAGAGTTGCTTAAAAGATTTTCTTTAATATAATTAAGGGCTAAATTTGCTTTACAAAATTATAAAATAATAATAAAATTATTAAAAACAATAAAATTCTTTGGGGCGGGGTGAAATTCCCCATCGGCAGTACAGTCTGCGAGCCTATTTTGGCTGATTCGGTGAAATTCCGAAACCGACGGTTATAGTCCGGATGGGAAAAGAATTATGGCAAAAATTTTGCCTAAATTTTCGTGTGTTTTCGCCCCTTTGAAATTTTAAAAAAAGGGGCTTTATATTATGAAGGACGTTTTTTCAACTAAGAAAATTGCAGGTATGGCAATCTTTACGGCGTTAGCGTTTATTTGTTATTGCATTATTCCTGAAATTCCTATATTTCCCGGCACGCCTGCAGATTTTTTAAAACTTGATTTTTCTAACGTTTTTATCATGCTTGCAGGGTTTATGTATGGCCCGATCCCTGCTTTTATAATAACGATCGTTAAGGAAGCACTCCATCTTCCCTTTGGAACAACGATGGGTGTTGGGGAACTTGCAAACGTTATAATGACAACGTCTTACGTTATATTCCCATCAATAATTTATAAAAGCAAAAAGGGCATAAGAACAGTTATATTATCACTTGTTGTTGCGTGCGTTCTTCAAATTGGTTTTTCACTTTTAGTTAATAGGTTTATTAACTTTCCGTTTTTTATTTGGCTATATAAAATGCCAATATCTGCACCTGAATTTTTTGCTTCTCTGTGGTGGTACGTTCTTTTATTCAACGTAATCAAAAGTGTGAGTATTAGCGTTGTTACACTTGTAGTTTACAAAAGAGTTAAATATCTCTTCGAAGTAATAAAAATTACAAATAAAAAAGAAGATTAAATTATGGAAATAATTTCAAGTAGCGAAAAAGAAACGAGAGAAATAGCAAAAGAGTTTGCTAAAACGCTAAAACCTGGGGACGTGGTTAGGTTAGAAGGTGACCTTGGTGCAGGTAAAACGGCGTTTACTAAGGGGGTTTGCGAGTTTTTTGGGATATACGGAGTGACAAGCCCAACTTACGCATACCTAAATATTTACGGTGATTTTATTTATCATTACGATTTTTATAGATTATCGTCTGGTGAAGAGGCGTGCCTCTTAGGGTTAAACGATTATTTTAATAAAGATAATATTTGCATATTAGAATGGGCAACCAACGTTGAAGATGTTTTGCCAGAGGGCGTGAAAAAGGTTACAATTTCTAAAATTTCCGAAAAGGAAAGAAGGATTACGTTTTGAATTATATAGCTATTGACACAAGCAGTAAAAATTTAATAATAGTCGTTTGTAAACACGGGGAGATTTTCACCTGTTTTGATAGGGATTGTGGAATAAAGCACTCTGACAAAATTATGGTGGAACTTGAAAACCTTATAGAAAAAACGGGTTTTGATTTATCCGCTGCCGACTTTATCGCTTGCGTAACGGGCGCAGGCTCGTTTACGGGGATAAGAATTGGGGTTTCTACCGTTAAAGCGCTTTGCTTTGCAAACGGGCTACCCTTTTTGGAGGTAACTGCCTTTGACACGCTTGCATATAATGAAAAAGGCGGGAAGATTTTAGCAGTTATTGATGCCGGTCACGGTGGATTTTACGCTTGCGGATATGATGATAAAAAAGTTTTAATCCCTCCATCATATTTGATGAAAGAAGAAATAATTTCTCTATCAAGCGATTATCAAATAGTGGCGGAAAGGGAGATTGAAAACCTTTCGGTAAAGGTTTCAAACCCTCTTTCAGGTCTTATATCTGCGATAGAGGATAAGAAAGATAATAAAGATTTTAATTTAGATAATTTAATTCCGTTATACGTGAGAAAAAGCCAAGCGGAGGAGGGGCGAAAATGATTTTTCGCAAACTTTCAAAGGCCGATTTGCCTTTTTTACTCTCTTCAAAGAGTTTGGGCTTTTTAGACTGTTGGACGGAGGAAATGTTTTTATCCGCCTTTAAATTGCAAAACTTTGGTGGGTTAATTGCATGCAAAGAGGATAAAGACGTGGCTTTTATAACTTACGATAAAAGTGTTGACACTGCTGATATTGAGGACGTGTTCGTTATTCCCGAATATAGAAAAAAAGGCGTTGCCAATAAACTTATAGAAAATCTTTTTTTAACCTTAAAAGAAGAGGGGATAAAAGAAGTTTTCTTAGAGGTGAGAAAAAGCAATATCCCCGCAATAAATTTATATACTAAGAGTGGCTTTAATAAAGTTAGCGAAAGAAAAAAATACTATTCTAACGGCGAAGATGCGTTAGTTTTCAAAAAGGAGTTATAGTTATTTTTAATTTAGCCGATTTTAACACGAAAGAAGATAAACAATTAGTGTTTTTGCACGGCTATCTTGCTAACGGCAAGAGTTTTGTTAACCAATTAAAATACTTTGAAAAAAGTTTTGAAGTGTTCGCTCCCGACCTTAGAGGGTTTGGCGAAAATTCTTTTATGCCGTATCCTTATTCGCTTGACGATTATATAGAGGACGTAAAAGAATATTTTTACAAAAACAATATAAAAAAACCTTGTTGCATAGCCCACTCTTTCGGGGGAAGAATTGCAATCAAGGTTGCATCTTATAATAAAGAGTTTTTCGATAAAATCGTTTTAACGGGGGCGGCGGGATTAAAACCTAAAAAAACCGTTAAAAAGGCACTTAAAAAGAGCGTTTTTAATCTTTGTAAACACTTTATTCCAAAAAGTAAACTACAAAATTTTTACTCTAAGGACTATTTATCCTTAAATAGTGTGATGAGGCAAAGTTTTATAAAAATCGTTAACGAACATTTAGATTATTGCCTACAAAATATAGAAAACAAAACGCTTATTATAAACGGAAAAAAAGATAGAGAAACACCTTTATACTTTGCCAAAAGGTTAAATAAAGGTATTAAAAACAGTAAACTTATAATATTAGAAAACGCAGGGCATTTTGCTTTTATAGATAAACCGTTTGAGTTTAATATGGAGGTTGGGGAGTTTTTGCTTTCCTAAAAATAATGGGGACTTTTGATTTATTTAGCAATCAAAATTTAATAATCTATATTTTGTTGAGCGTTGCAAACGCAATGCTTATGTATTTTTCTTCCTTAAAATTCTTGCTCGTTTTGCAACAAAGCGGTTATCACGGAACGAGATATTTTAAGTGGATAAATTCTGGAAAGAGAATTTATCTTGCAAGATTAATGCTATTAAGTATGCTTGCGTTTATGTTTTTTTGCGTGCTAAACATTTGCTTTTCTTCTGCTTTTAGCGTGGATATAGTTTCCTTCGTTGGATTTAGCGCATACTTGCTTTTTAGCATTTCTTATATTCACACAGAGGGTGCGGTTAACGCAAAAGTGCCACTCAAAAAAACCAAAAGATTAGTTAGACTATGCATAACCTACGCATTAGTCTTAGCGGCTTTTTCCTTTGGACTTATAGTTTTAGTAAATTATCTTTCATCCGTTATTAACGACGAAATTGTTTATCTACTAAGATATTCTCTTTTATGTTTAACGCCACTAACAACCCCGATTTTACTTATCGTTGCTTACGCCTTAAACGAGCCGTTTGAAGAAATTATTAGAAGAAGATATTACGCTATCACTACTAAAAAGTTGAATACTGACGATTTTATAAAGATAGGCATAACAGGTAGTTACGGGAAAACGAGTGTTAAAGAGATTCTAAAAGGAATACTTTCCGTTAAGTATAGGGTTTTGGCAACTCCCGCATCTTATAACACGCCGTTAGGCATGAGTTGGGCTGTTAAAAACTTAGATAGCACGCACGACGTTTTTATTGCAGAAATGGGTGCAAGGTCAAAGGGAGATATTAAAGAACTCGTTAAAATAGTTAAGCCAACTTACGGTGTGTTAACGGGTATAAACTCTCAACATCTTGAAACGTTTAAGAGTATTGAAAATATTAAAGACACTAAGTTTGAATTATTCGAGGGACTACCTGAAAAAGGGAAGGGCTTTTTCTCCTCTGAAAACGAGGGGGCGATAGAACTTTTTGAAAGGTTTAACGGGAAAAAGGTTTTGGCTGGTGGAAACGGCGAAAAGGGGCAAACGGTTTTTGCAAGTGACGTTAAGATAACTTCAAAAGGAACAACCTTTACTCTAAACGTTAAAGGGGAAGAGCCGATTAAGTGTAGCACCGTTTTGCTTGGGAAACATAGTATAGAAAATATATGCCTTGCATCTTCCGTTGCCAAAGAACTTGGACTTTCGGCAGAAGAAATTGCGCTTGGTATTGGTAGACTTCAATCGGTGGGGCATCGTTTAGAACTAATACCAAACAATAAAAACATTGTAATTATTGACGATAGTTATAACGCAAACGAGGACGGCGTTAAGGCATCTATGGAAGTTTTGGATACTTTCCAGGGCAGAAAAATCGTGCTAACGCCTGGTCTTGTGGAACTTGGTAAAAGGGAAAATCAAGCCAATTTTGAAATGGGCAGACTTTTAGCAAAACACGCAGACCTCGTTATAGTTATCGGCAATCATAATGCGGAAATGCTTATTAGTGGGCTTTTAGATGGCGGGATGAATAAAGAAAACGTTTGTTTTTATAAAACCCTTAACAAAGGCAACGCCTACTTGAATAGTATAATTAAAGAGGGTGACGTTGTACTTTTTGAAAACGACCTTCCCGATAATTACAGTTAATTTTAAGATAAAAAATATAAAACACCAAAGCGAGAAAATGAAAGCGGAGGTGTTTTTTTATGAAAAATGTTGCAGTTTTTTTCGGTGGAGAATCAATAGAACACGATATTTCTATAATTACAGGTGTTTTAACCCTTAATTCTATTGATAAAAGTTATAAAATTTGCCCAATTTACGTTGATAAAAAGGGCGTTTTTTACACAGGAGAAACGCTTAATAATCCAGAAGCTTATAAAAATTTAGATTATAAAAAGTTAAAAAAAGTAACATTTATTTGTGGGGATAATAAACTTTATGAAATTAGTGGCAAAAAATTAAAGCCACTAATGGAAATTGCCGTTGCTATAAACTGTATGCACGGAGAAAGAGGGGAGGACGGGTGCATTTCTTCTTTATTAAAATTATGTAAAATCCCATTGGCGTCGCCAGATACTTTCGGCTCTTCGCTTTGTATTAACAAAAGTTTAACCAAAATAGCGTTAAAGGGGCTTGACGTTTTATATCTTCCATATCTCACTGTTAGCGATAGCATATCGGCAGTATCGGCAGAAAAATTGGGATATCCATTGATAGTTAAGCCTTGCACGGGTGGTTCAAGTATAGGAATAAGCGAGGCAAAGGATAGGCAAGGCTTAGAAGAGGCCGTTAATTATGCACTAAAATATAGTGATAAAGTTATAATTGAACCTGCCCTTGAAAATTTTATAGAAATTAACTGCGCTTGCTTTAAAGATGCCGACGGAAATTTGATTGTGTCTGAGTGTGAAAAACCCGTTGGCAAAAGCCAAGTTCTTACTTTTGAAGATAAGTATCTTGGAGGATTAAGAGAGTTTCCTGCAAAGATAGATAAAGAGGTGTCTGATAAAATTAAAAAAACCACGGCAAAAATTTACCGTGAGTTAGAGTTTACCGGCGTTATCAGAATAGATTATTTCGTTAAGGGAGATGATGTTTACGTTAACGAAATAAACACCGTTCCAGGTTCGCTTGCATATTATTTGTTTTGTAAAAACACCGTTGATTTTAAGAAAATGCTTTCTGAAATAATGGAGTTTGCAATGGTGTCTTTTAATAAAAATTCTTGCATAAAAAAGACCTTTGATTCTGGAATTTTATCCTCCATAAAAAGCAAAGGTTCTAAAAACATTTAAATAAAAAATCGGTTTTGCTTTATTTGCAAAGCCGATTTTTTTATTTCTTAGAACAAATTTATAATTGCTAATGCTAAAATTATAAAGGTTGCAACGTAGGATGAATATTTTCCTAAAAGTTTGCCGAGAGATTTTCCAAGTATTAGAGCAAGCGCTACAAGGCCAAAGGTAACTACTGCAATGATTATAACGGAAAAATAAAAGGGTGTGGTGTATTTATTAAGAGTAATGCCAACCACTAACGCATCGAGGCTTGTTGCAAGCGCTTGTATAATTACTAACCCTACGCTAAACTTTTTAACCTTTTTCTCTTCCTTATCCTTTTCATTTTTCTCTTTAACTATGTCAATAATCATTTTAAAGCCAAGCACGAAGAATATTGCAGAGGTTAAATACTTTCTGTATGCGCCTATATACTGATAAAATAGAGAACCTATTAAATAGCCTATCAAAGGCATAACGCCTTGAAATATGGCAAACATTGTTGGCATAAGCCATTCTTGTTTTTTAGTGAGAGTGTTTCCGTATTCAGTGCAGTTTGCAATGGTAATTGCAAAAGCGTCCATTGAAAGGGCAACGCCAATAAAAATAATATATAAAATATCCATAATAATACCTAAGTGTAGTATATAAAAATATATTGATTTTGTCAATTTAAAATGATATAATATTCTTAATGGATAAAATAACTTTTGAGTGGGATAAAACTCTTTTTGAGCAATTTAATTCACCCACCTATAAAAACCTTAGGGAATTTCTAAAAGCAGAATACAGTAGTCACACCGTATATCCCGATATGTATAATATCTTTAACGGCTTAAAGTTAACTGCGTTAAAAGATATTAAAGTGGTTATCTTAGGGCAAGACCCTTATCACGAAAGGGGGCAAGCAATGGGGCTTGCGTTTTCCGTTCCTAAGGGGGAGAAAATTCCACCATCTCTTGTAAACATATATAAAGAAATAGAAAGTGAAACGGGCAATAAAATGCCTTCGCACGGTGACCTTAGGGGATGGGCAAGGCAAGGCGTTTTATTATTAAACACCGTTTTAACGGTGAGAGAACACTTGGCAAACTCTCATAAAGGCAAAGGTTGGGAAGAGTTTACCGACGGAGTTATTAAAAAAATATCCGAGGAAAAAGAGGGGGTAGTTTTCTTGCTTTGGGGCGCAAACGCAAGGAGCAAGAAAACGTTAATAGATAAAAACAAGCATTTAATACTTGAAACGGTGCATCCGAGTCCGCTTTCTGCGTATAACGGATTTTTTGGGTGTGGACATTTTAATTTAGCAAACGAATATTTGAAAAAAATTGGCAAAACGCCTATTGATTGGAGTGATTTATGAAATACGTAGTAATTCTTGGGGACGGGATGGCGGACTATCCGCAACAAAGTCTTAATAATAAAACGCCCCTTGAAGTTGCAAAAAAAGAAATTATCGATAATCTTTGCAAAAAATCGGAAATAGGACTTTGTAGGACCGTTCCTTTTGGCATGAAACCGGGGTCAGACGTTGCTAATCTTTCCGTATTAGGATATGACGTGGAAAAGTGCTACACGGGTAGGTCGCCCTTAGAGGCGGCAAGCATAGGTATTGCCTTAAAGGATACTGACGTTACTTTGAGGGCAAACTTAGTGACTTTATCTAACGAAGAAGATTATCAAGATAAAACAATGATAGATTATTCTGCGGGGGAGATTTCCACTAAGGAGGCTACTCTTCTCATAGAATATCTTGCAAAGCATATTAATAGTGATAAAATCAAACTTTACGCAGGCATTAGTTATCGCCACTGTTTAGTCGTGGATAACGGAACGATTGCAGGGGACTTTACCCCTCCACACGATATTACGGGTAGAAAAATTAAAGAATATTTGCCAAAAAGCGAGGTTGGGCTTTCGCATTTAGAGTTGATGAAAAAATCTTATCAACTATTAAAAGAACACCCTATAAACTTAAAAAGAATTAAAGAGGGCAAAAACCCCGCAAACTCACTTTGGTTTTGGGGAGAGGGGACTAAGCCTAATTTAGAAAACTACGAACAAAAGTACGGCGTGAAAGGTGCAATGATTTCTGCCGTTGACTTGCTTAAAGGAATTGGTAAACTTTCAGGGATGGAGGTTATCGAGGTTGAGGGTGCAACGGGAAATTACGATACTAATTTTAAGGGTAAGGCAGAGGCTTGTCTTAACGCCTTAAAAAAGGGCTTTGATTTTTGTTATATTCATATGGAAGCGCCAGACGAGTGTGGACACCACGGAGATGGATGCAATAAAATTTTCTCTATTGAGCAAATTGATGGCAAGGTGGTTAAGTATTTAGTTGAAGAGTTAGATAAGTTGGGAGAAGATTATTCTCTACTTATCATGCCAGACCATCCCACGCCGTTAAATACCATGACGCACGCTATTGACCCCGTTCCTTATATACTATATAGAAGTAACGAAGTTAAAGAGGGCGCTCCCTCTTATACGGAAGAAAATGCAAAAAAATCTGGTGTGTTTATGGAAAACGGCGAAGAGCTAATGAAAAAGTTTTTGCAAAAATAAATAAAAAAAAGCAAGCGAATATGCGTGTCACTCATAGGGATTTAAATTGAATAATCTATAAAACTCGACTTATGGAAAGTCGAGTTTTTGTTTGCCCACGCAAAAACGATTGCGTTATACAAATTTTTTTGATATAATAAATTTACTCGTAGACAAGGTTTTAAAGATAATAAAGATATGTTCAATTCGGTAAAAACTCAAAAAGATATAAAGATGTTTCTTGATAGAACAAATTCGTTGCACGATGGATATATTGTTGGTGTTCAATACCTTAATAATGGTATATCTTCAATAGGGGATGAATATAGTTTTAACCCTGAAGAAACAAAGTTAATTCTTCGAATATTAGTTACAAGTATTTGCGATACTCTTATAGAGATTGAATTTAAAAATCTTTTAGAGTGGCAAATAAAAGATAGCCAATGGGAGGATATTACAGATACTACCGTTATAATCAATGAGAAACATTGGATTGTATGGTCTGACGATACATATAGCAACGAAGAAGAAATGAAAAAAAGTTCGTATGTTATTGCCAAATCTATGAAATGGAGAGTTGTGGAATAAAAAGTTGGTTTAGTTAAAAATTTTAAGTGTAGCACACTATACTTTCAAATGAAAGTTGTGTGTTTTTACAATGCAAAAAAGTAAAGAGTAGCAAAATTTTGCTACTCTTTTATAATGTCTTAAAAATCCCTAAGAGTGACGCGGTTAAGGGCTTGCTTTTTTTATATTATCAAATATGTGTTTATTTTTTTACTCTTTAATTAAAAGTGACATAATTCGATAAGGTTTTGTGCTTTTTAAGAGCATACCTTTAATTTTTTTTTCATATAGTTTTACTGATAAAGTAAAAGGAGAAAAATTATGAACGAGAAATTACAATACGCTTCAATGTTAGAACTACCCGTTAGTTCAAGCAGTATTACCGTTAAACCGATTAAGAAAAAAAAGGTAAGAAGAAAAAAAGATTTAAGCCCCGAATCGGTTAAACAAGAACTTTTGGATAAGGTTAATAGAGATGCAGAGTCTGTGTCTTTAGAGGAAGAAAAAGAAAACCAAATAGAACTTTCTTCAAATTCGCAAGCACAAGTAGGGGAAATTGAGGAAAACACGACTTCTCTTGCGACCGTTAGCAAAAAGGAGAAAAAACCTTTTAGACTTTCCGTTATAAGCGTTCAACTTGCCATCGTCGTTTTGCTCGTTGGCATTATTGCCGTAACTAACGTGGTTAACACTAACAGTGGCATAAACGTTTTTATGAAAAGTTTATTCTCGCCCGCACAAACGGTTGAGGCTGATTTGAGAGAGTTTAACTCTTTCGTTCCCGTGTTGGCTTTTGAAGATGAATTAACTTTATCTGATAGTGGAATTTTAAGCGTTTCTGGCGAGGGTAGCGTTTATTCCCCTTGCGACGGCGTCGTTTCAATGGTGAAAACTAACGACGACGGAAGTTTTACCGTGGAAATTGCGCACAGTGAAAACTTTTCCACTCGTATAGAGGGATTAACTTATCTATATTCTGCAGAGGGGGATAGCGTTTATTCTAATATTCCCGTTGGATATATGAAAGATTTTGAAACCAGCCTTTGTTTTTTAGGCGTTGACGGAGCGGTTATAACCGGTTACGAGGTGGTGGACGGAACCGTTATATGGGCGGTATAAAGTTAAGGATACATCCATTGTTCTATCCGTTGGGGCTATATTACGCTCTAACGGGTAGAATATTTATATTTATCGTTTACACGGTTACGGCGGTAGTTCACGAATTAGGACATTCGTTAGTTGCTGGCGAAAAAGGGTACAGGCTAAACAAAATTACGCTTATGCCCTTTGGGGCAGTGGTTACGGGTGACCTATCCGATATGGATTTTAAAGATGAAATCTCCATTGCTATCGCAGGGCCGATGGTAAACCTTTTAGTTGCCCTCTTTTTTATTGCGTCGTGGTGGATTTTTCCTGAAACCTACGCCGTCACCGACATGGCTGTTTCTTCTTGTCTATCAATGGCTCTTATCAACTGTTTGCCAGCCTATCCCTTAGACGGAGGTAGGGTTTTATCTGCTTTCTTGTCGTTAAAAATAGGTAGGGAAAAGGCGCAAAAGGTTTGCAAGGTTTTAGGAGTCGTTTTTGCGATACTGTTTTTTGTGCTATTTATTTTAACCATATTTAAAACGGTAAACTTTTCCGTGCTATTTTTTGCGCTTTTTATATTATCAGGTGCGCTAAATAGCGATAAAGAGGCAGGATATATAAGGATATATAACGGAGTTAGTGTTAAAAAATTAAAAAAGGGTGTTGTTGTTAAGAAAATTGCAATAGAAAAAAGCGCAACGGTAAAAAGGCTTTTATCCCTTTTAGATGTAGACGCTATAAACGAGGTGGACGTGTACGACGGCGAAAAGAAAGTTTACACGCTTTCTCAAGAAAAAATCAAAAAAATAATGGAAAAAGGGGAATTATCCTCTTGTATTAGTAAGCACGTGGGATTGTGAAATTACAATATGTGGTGGGGTTTTGCGTGGTGAAGTACTAAATAAGTATAGCAGGCGTAAAACTTGATAAAAATAGTTTAAAACCTTAAAAAAAAGCCTTAAAAAACTTGACATAAGTTGCTTTATTTGATAAAATACATTAGCACTTCGAATTCGGGGTGTTAATTTTTTCATGTTCGGAAGGTGCTATTATGGCTGCAAAGGGCAACAGAAATAAAATAACTTTAACTTGCACGGAATGTAAACAAAGAAACTACGATACGTTCAAAAACAAAAAGAACGATACCGAAAGACTTGAAATGCAAAAGTATTGCAAATTCTGCAAAAAGCATACCACTCACAAGGAAGCAAAATAATTTTATTGTTTCCTTATTCCCATTGGGAATTTTAATAGAGGTTTAAGTTATGGCAAAAAAGACTAACGCTGCACTTGGCAATTTCGCTGAAAACAGTGAAAACGCTAAACAGCAAAACAACGTAAAAAAAGCAAAGAAAAAGAGCGATAAACCCGGTTTCTTTAAGAGATTGGGCACTAAGATTAAGGACGTATTCTCGGAACTTAAAAAAGTTTCGTGGCCCACTTTTGGCAAGGTTGTAAAACAAACTTGCGTGGTTTTGGTTGTCGTTTTAATTTTCCTTATCGTTATCACTGCTTTCGACACGGGGCTTACCGAGCTCGTAAGGCTCTTCAACGGTAATTTCGGGGGCAAATAAAAATGTCGGTAGAACAGGCAAGATGGTACGTTATTCACACATACTCCGGTTACGAAGCAATGGTGAAAGACAGTTTGGAAAAACTTATTGAAAACAATAACCTACAAGAAAACATCTTTGAAATTCAAATTCCTACCGAAGAAACCTTAGAAGAAAAGGCTAACGGCAAGAAAAAGATAGTTGAAAGAAGAAAGTTTCCTTGCTACGTTTTCTTAAAAATGATTTATTCAAACGATATATGGTATTTGGTTACCAACACTCGTGGCGTAACGGGATTCGTTGGCCCTCAAGGTAGACCACTTCCTTTAACTCAAGAAGAGGTTGAGAGAAACGGTCTTGAAACGTACAAGGGTGAGGTTGACTTCGTTGTTGGTGACACCGTTACTATTCTTAACGGTCCGTTAGAAGGCTTTGCAGGAAAGGTTTTATCCGTTAACGAGCAAGCGCAAAAAGCAAAGGTTAACGTGGAAATGTTCGGTAGAGCAACGGACGTTGAGGTAGACTTCGTTCAAGTTAAGAAAATAGGTAATTCGGTAGAAGAAACCGAAAATTAAAAATATTTAGTTACTAAACGGCAAAAGCCGAAAGTATAAACAGTGGGAGTTGCGGTTAAATTTTTACACTGGCGCAACGGTATTACCACTTATGGAGGAATTTATTATGGCTAAGAAAGTTACTGCGATCGTAAAACTTCAATTGCCCGCAGGCAAGGCAACCCCCGGTCCACCCGTTGGTTCAACCTTAGGTCCACACGGAATTAATATTCCCGGATTTACCAAGGAATTCAATGCTAAAACTCAGGATCAGGCAGGCCTTATTATACCGGTTGTTATGACCATTTATCAGGACCGTTCTTTCACTTTCGTTTTGAAAACCCCACCAGCACCCGTTCTTATCAAGAAGGCTTGTGGTATTGAAAGTGCAAGTGCTGCTCCTAACAAGACCAAGGTTGCAAAGATTACCAAGGCTCAGGTAGAAGAAATTGCAAAATTAAAAATGCCAGACCTTAACGCAAATACTTTAGAAAGTGCTATGAGCATGATTGCAGGCACTGCAAGAAGTATGGGTGTAGAAGTAGTAGATTAGTATAGAAGTGGGAGGGGGTAACCCCGCACGTACCACAGGAGGTAAATTAAATGAAACACGGAAAAAAATATATTGACAGCGCAAAGGCTATCGAAAGCAACAAACTTTACGAAGTTGATGAAGCGGTTAAAACCGTTTTAGAAACTGCAAAAGCAAAGTTTGATGAAACTATAGAACTTCACGTTCGTTTGGGTGTTGACCCCAAGCAAGCAGACCAACAAGTTAGAGGCGTTATCGTTCTTCCTAACGGAACTGGTAAAGACGTTAAAGTTTTAGTTCTTGCTAAGGGTGAAAAGGCTGACCAAGCAAAGGCTGCCGGTGCAGACTTCGTTGGTGCAGAAGAAATGATTCAAAAAATTCAAACGGAAAACTGGTTTGATTACGACGTAATTATCACCACTCCCGACATGATGGGTTTGGTTGGTCGTATCGGTAAGATCTTAGGACCTAAAGGCTTAATGCCTAACCCCAAATCAGGTACTGTTACTATGGACGTTGCAAAGGCAATCAAGGATACTAAAGCAGGTAAGGTAGAATATAGACTTGACAAAACTGCTATTATCCACTGCCCCATTGGTAAAAAGAGTTTCGGCGAAGAAAAAATCAAAGAAAACTACCAAGCACTTATGGAAGCAATCGTTAAAGCAAAACCCGCTGCTGCAAAAGGTACTTACATTAAGAGCGTATCACTTGCAAGCACTATGGGTCCCGGCGTAAAAATTAACGCTAAAATTTAGTTGACAATATCATCTTTGGGTGATATAATCAATTCGATAAAAACTTAATAGCCCAAGACAGTAGGTGTTAATTTACCGCAAGGTAAAACCAACCGAGGCGAAATATTAAAGGCTACGTTTATTGTGCCCTTGTATTCCGTTTTGGTGTACGAGGGCATTTTAATTCTTAAAAGGAGGTAGCAAAATGTCAGCAAATCAAGAGGCAAAGAAAGTAGTAGTAGAAGAGATTAAACAAAAAATTCAAGATTCTAAGTCTGTAGTATTAGTTAAGTTCAGCGGATTAACCGTTGCAGAAGACACCGAACTTAGAAGAGAATTTAGAAAAAACAACGTTGAATACAAAGTTTTGAAAAACACTCTCGTAAGACGTGCGTTTAACGACCTTGGAATTAGCGATTTCGACGAAGATCTTAACGGCCCAACCTCAGTTGCATTCGGTGCAGATGAAACGGGTGCTGCAAAGGTTATCATGGAAGCCGTTAAAAAATATAACGAAAAGGTTAGCGTAAAGAGTGCGTACGTAGACGGAGGAAAGGTATTAGAAGCAGGCGTTAAAGAACTTGCATCAATGCCCAGCAAGGAAGAACTTATTGCAAAAATGCTCGGTTCATTACAAGCACCTATTTCAAACTTCGTTGGCGTTCTTTCGGCTATGCCGAGAAGTCTTGTTATTGCGCTTAACGCAATAGCAGAAAAGAAAGCGTAAGGCTTAAAAAACAAAAAAATAAAAATTAATTTAAAAAAAGGATATTTGGAGGATATAAAAATGGCAGACATTCAGAAGATGATTGAAGAAGTTAAAGGTATGACGGTTTTAGAGCTTAACGAGCTCGTTAAAGCTTTAGAGGAAGAATTCGGTGTAAGCGCAGCTGCTCCTGTTGCTGTTGCTGCTGCTCCCGCTGCTGCTGCAGCTGCTCCCGTTGAAGAAAAGACTGAGTTTAAGGTTTCTATTAAAGAAATCGGCGACAAGAAGATCGAAGTAATCAAGGCAGTTAGAGAATTCACTTCTTTAGGTCTTGGCGAAGCAAAAGCTCTCGTTGAAGCTAACGGCGTTATCAAAGAAAACGCTACCAAAGAAGAAGCAGACAAAATCATCGCTCGTTTCAAAGAAGCTGGCGCTACCGTTGTTGCTGAATAATTTCAAAAGGAAATTCAAAACAAAAAAACCCGATAATCGGGTTTTTTTTGTTTTAAAAAAAATAAAGAGATATAAATTATTGACAAGAGATAAAATAATTAGTAAAATAATAAAGTAAAAAATGTTCGGAGTGGAATATGAAAATTAAAAAAATATTTATAAATATCATTGCGGTTATGATGATGCTAATATCAGCGTTCACTTTTACTGCTTGTGAAGATATCGTAACTCTTGAGGTAAAGTTCCAAGCATACGATTATCAAAATGAAAAAATGTATGAAGATGGCGAGATAACTTTAACTATCGACCTTTATCGTCACCTTGCACCTGAAACGGTTGAAAGTGTTTTAAGTAACGTAAATAAAGGTTTTTATAACGACGCTGTTGTTTATAAATTCAAAACTGCAAACACCAACCAATATATGATTGGTGACCTCAAATATACTGAGGATGGAAATATAATTCAAACGGTTGCTCCCGAAATTAAGGGCGAGTTTGAATCCAATGGTGTTGTTGGTTCTAATCTTCAATACAACAAGGGTAGCGTTGGTATTTGGAGAAGTTACTATGCATGTGATGCAGGTATGTCTGTTTCTTCAGAGGCAAGAAACTCTGGCAGAGCAACTTGGGTTCTACCTACGCAATTAAGTTCAATGTATCAAAACGACGTTTGTATTTTTGGTAAAATGGATTTAACTGACGAAACTATTCAAAAGGTATACGACACTTTCGAAGCAATCTTCTCTGAAAGCGAAAGATACGTTGAATATCAAATTTACTACACCGGAACGTATGACGAAAGCAAGCCAAACGAAAACTACGGTTTAACTTTCAACATTACTTTGGCAGATGATTTTGATGCTGACGAAGTTGAAGATTTATTCAAAACTGATTCAAATTCTCAACACCTTAAAATTTACGACTCCCACGTTATTCAAGTTCCCGTAAGGCTTAGAGATGGCATGCAGTCGTTAAAACTTGCTTCTATAAGCGTTAAATAAAATAATAAAACAGCTTCTTAGAAACTAAGTGGCTGTTTTTGATATTAGGTAAAATATATAAAAGGATAAACAATATGTCTTTTCATGGTAAAAAAAGTTTCTTAAAATTGCTTGATTTTTCATCACAAGAAATATCTGAATTAATTGATATTTCAGCAAAACTTAAAAAAGATAAGAAAGAAGGTGTTTCTCACCGTGTTCTATCTGGCAAAAACGTTGCTCTAATTTTCGAGAAAAATTCCACGAGAACGAGATGCGCTTTTGAAGTTGCTTGTTCTGATTTAGGTATGTCTGCCGTTTTTTTAGACCCTCAGGCATCGCAAATAGGCAAAAAGGAGAGCATTGCGGACACTGCAAAAGTACTTGGCAGAATGTTTGACGGTATTGAATATAGAGGTTATGGACAAGAGAAAGTGGAGGCGCTTGCCGAATATTCAGGCGTTCCCGTTTTTAACGGGCTTACCAACGAATTTCATCCTACACAGATTTTAGCAGACTTTTTAACTATAAAAGAAAGGTTTGGAAAACTCAAAGGAATAAAACTCGTTTATATGGGTGATGCGAGATATAATATGGGCAACTCGTTAATGATAGGTTGTGCAAAGATGGGTATGAACTTTGTTGCGTGTGCTCCAGAGGGGTATTATCCTGAAGAGCCTTTGAGAAAACAAGCAGAAGAAATTGCTTCTTGTTCGGGGGCAACCTTAACTTTCACGGCTGATCTTGACGAGGCGTTAAAGGATGCAGACGTTGTTTATACAGACGTTTGGGTTTCGATGGGTGAGCCTGAAGAAGAGTGGGAAAGAAGAATTAAAGACTTGCTTCCATATAAAGTTACTGCAGAAGTAATGTCAAAAACCAAAGAAACTTCCGTGTTTATGCATTGCCTGCCCGCTTTCCACGACTTAGAAACGACGATTGGCAAGGAAATATACGAAAAATACGGGTTAAACGGTATAGAGGTTTCTGATGAGGTTTTTAGTAGCGAAAAATCTATAGTGTTTGACGAGGCGGAAAACAGACTTCATACTATAAAAGCCGTTTTATACGCTTTTATGAAATAAAAAGGGGCTTAAATGAACGCTTTTTTACCTATGCTTAAAAACGTTCTTTTGTTCGTGCTACTTGCCGTACCGGGTTATATTTTGGTGAAAAGCAGGGGGTTAAAAGGGGAACAATCGGGCGTATTATCAAAACTTTTAGTGACCGTTGCTATGCCTTTTTTAATTATATCTGGAACACTTGGCATAGAATTCAATAAAGAAACGATTTTTGGTTTAGTAACGGCGGGTATCCTATGTGCAGTTTTCACCTTTTTGTTTTTCTATTTGAGTTTAGTTTTTTCAAAAAAAACGGGGGAGGAAGAGTTTGAGAGAAAAAAGCGAGGGGTTATCCGTTTTTCGCAAATTTTTTCAAACAACGGCTTTTTAGGTTTGCCTTTGGCGTCTGCCATCGGTGTTAATGCAACCGTGTATGCTTACCTTGTCGTAATTAACATTATAAATAACGTGCTAATATACACGCTTGGAATATATTTAATTTCAGGTGATAAAAAAAGCATAAACGTTAAAAACGTTTTCTTAAACTCCGTGTTAATAGGTTTTGTTGTTGGAATTATTATAAACTTAACAGGGTTAGCAAAAATTCAAGAGGTGAGAACCTTTTCAAACCATTTTAAGAATATTGTCACGCCTATTTCAATGTTGATTTTAGGCATGAAAATGGGCGAGATAAAATTCACCTCGCTTTTCGCCTCAAAAATGCTCTATTGGGTTTCAACGATAAAGTTAATTGTTTTCCCTGTGATAGCAGTTGCTCTCACTTATCTACTTTCTTTAATTTTGCAGATTGATACTATAAATATGATTATAGCAATTTTTATTGGTTTTTCAATGCCAACTGCAGGGCTTGGAACGGCCTTTGCCGATAAGTTAAATGGAGACGTTAAGAACTCGGCAATATTTACCCTTGGAACTGCTATAATATCCGTTATAACGATACCAATACTCTATTATTTATTAGATATATTTATTTCCGTTTTATAATAAAACTTTAAAATACTTAAAGCGCCTCAAAAGCTCACCCTTTTGAGGTGTTTTTGTTGTTATATAAAACCTATTAATAAGAAGTTAACCCAAGTAGATAGTCTACAGAAACTTCAAAAAAAACCGCCATATCTGCAAGCAATGACAGTGGCGGTTCTCTTTGATCCTTTTCGTAATGTAAATATCCAACACTACTAATTTTAAGAGCATCTGCAACTTCTTTTTGCGTTAGCCCCCTTTCTAATCTTAGTTCTCTTAAAGTTCTCCCTAAAAAAATTTTCATAAAAACCCCCATTTTCATTTGACATATTACCATTTCGGTAGTAGAATATACTCCTAACTACCAAAATGGTAGTTTTAATCATACGAGACAGCGCTATGTTACTACAAATTATCAATTAATGATATGTGTAATAATTTAGGGACTGAAAATTTTTTGCTAAGCAGTATTTATAATTAGATGGTGGTGTAGTAAGCAATGCGTGTTGCTGGACTTTTTAAAAACGAAAAAGTGAAGAAAAGTGTTTGTATACTGCTAACCATAGTATTTTTTTTGGTAGCAGTTTTTCTTTTTCTTAAGTCAATTAATGGATTTGTGCCTGATAACAAGGTTAAGTTGAATTTTAACGACGGTAACGTTATGTTTAACGGGAGTATTGAAACCCAGCCAGGTGCAGAAATAGAAACGCAAGTTTTTATTGAAAACGTTGGCAGTTTAAGTGCGTTTTACAAAATCTATTTAGAAGATATAGATGGTGAGTTAAAAGAGCAGGTTTTCTTTAACGTTAGTTCGGGAGGAGAAACGCTCTTTGACGGAAAGATGACGGAACTTAATGAGGAAAATCCAATAATTTCTAAAAAGGCTATTAAAAGCGGTGAAAAAGTTTATTTCACGGTAAAAGCCAAAATGTCAAGTTATGCTACTAACGAGTATACAAGCTCACAAGTTACTTTTAACTGCCGAGTTGACGCGGTGAAAGCAGACAACAATCCGAGCGCAAAATTTGCATAAGAGGATAAAGTGAAAAAAATTAACATAAAAAACGTTTTATCGATTATAAAAGACGTATTGTCGTGGGGGGTAATTATTTTTGCCCTATCTATAACCGTGTTTATTATCGTGCTAAACACCACGTCAAATAATAACGGTTACGACATTTTTGGATACAGATTTTATATTTCGAGAACGGATTCTATGTCTAAAACGGACTTTTCTGCGGGTGACGTTGTTATTTGCAGAGAGGTGGACGTTAGTACCTTGAAAGAGGGCGACGTTATTAGTTTTATATCAAAATCAGTAAGAAATTACGGACAAACGGTAACTCACAAAATTAGAAGAATAACGCAAGACGTAAACGGGGATAGAGCGTTCGTGACGTACGGAACGGCGACTGACGTTGATGACGATGCTTTGGCAACGGAGATTCTTGGCAAATACGTTGGGCGTATAAAAGGCGCTGGAAAAGCGTTAGTTTTTCTAAAAACGCCAACGGGATATTTTAGTTTGATATTCACACCGTTTGCAATACTCATAGCATTTCAATGTGTAAACTGTGAAAAACTTTTAAAAGAAAAAGATTAAATAGGGCAAAAAATTATAAGTGCAACAAAGAGGAGACCAAAAACGCTCTATGGAGAACGAGATGTACATAATCACGCTAAAAAGCGAAAAGGAAAATAAAAAACATTACGTTATAGAGTTTGATAAGGCAGTTGACATTGCTGTAAAAAATTATAAAGATTTTATATCAATGCAAAACATTGATTTAGACGTGATTTATAACGATATAGAAGTTGATAAAAACGGAGAATTTAATCTAACTCTCAAAAGTGAGGCTAAATAAAAATTAAATTATAAATAACACGGGAAACCGTTTATTGAGTTAGTCAACAAAATTTTTCAAGGAGGTTTATTAACATGGCTAACAAAAACAAGAGATTAAAAAGCGCTCTTATTGCAAGCGTAATTGCAATGCTTTTGTCTGTTGCAATGTTGTTTGGCACGACTTTTGCTTGGTTTACAGATTCTGTAAGCAACACCAACAACATTATCAAATCAGGCAACTTGGACATTGAACTCAGTCACTCAAACACCTTTGGTTTTGATGAAACTATTGGCGAAGCAGTTAAGGCAGACACCAAGTTATTCTTAAATACCGATGGCGAACAAATCCTTTGGGAACCAGGTGTTAAGGCAGATGAAACTTTCCGTATTCAAAATATGGGTTCACTTGCATTAAAGTATGAATTGAGAGTTAAATCTGCTTTCGAAACGGAAGTAAATGGCAAAAAACTTTCAGACGTTTTATCTATTGAAGCTAAATACTTAGAAAAAGACGAAAACGGCAATTTTGTAACCCCAGATGGAAAACGTAATGAAAGCGTTGCTTTTGGTAACGGATACGTTATTGAAGGAACTTTACTTGCTAATGAATCAGTTGATTATTACGTTGCTATTAGTTGGAACCCAAGTTCAATCGACAACGAATATAACGTTGTTGGTGGTTTAAGCATGGTTTTAGCAATTGACTTAGTTGCAACCCAAACCAATTTCGAAAAGGACGGCTTTAACGGAAGTGAATACGATTTAGGCGCAGAATTCCCTGAAATTGAATATCCATCAAATATGTTAGGTAAGATTGAAAGTGGTGACACCTTAGTTCTTACTAAGGGAGAATATACTCTTCCAACTCTTTCTGATAAAGAGGGTGTAACTATTGAGGGCGCTGCTGACGGAAGCACCATTATCGGTGGTAAAGATACTAACACAGGTTTTGGTAGCAACTTTGGTAAAGATACGACTATTAAAAACGTAACCTTTGCTGGTGCTACAAACGGCGTACGTTATTCTTACGCTCAAGGCGGTACTTCTACTTTTGAAAACTGCACCTTTGCAGGTGATACTACTTACGGTTTCCACATTGACCAATCTAACGGAGCAACATTTATCTTTAATAACTGTACGTTCAGTGGATTCAACGCATTTGCTGGCGACTTAGAAAAAGTTATTTTCAATAACTGTACTTTCCTTTTCAACGGATATTACGGACACACCAATATTTGGAGTACGGCTGAATTCAACAACTGTACCTTTGGTGACAAGGTTTCTGTTGGCACTCGTGGTAATAGCGCACACATCTTCTTTGACGGTGTTGAAGAATCTTATCATCACGAATATATAGGCTCTGCAGAGTCTCTCTTTGACTTTGCTAAGTCTGTAAACGAAAGTGGTGACTCTTGGAAAAACCAAAAGGTTTCTCTCGTTGCAGATATAGATCTTGAAAATAAGGCTTGGACTCCTATCGGTCAAACAGGTGCAACTGAATTTAAGGGTATCTTTGACGGTCAAAACTACACCATTAAGAACCTTTATATAGATTCATCTGCACAAACTGGGGAACACTATTCATCTGGTCTCTTTGGTTGGATGGAAGGTAGATATACCATTAAAAACGTAAACGTTGACGGCGCAACCGTTAAGGGCAACCATAACGTTGCTGTTATAGTTGGCTACACATACAGTGGTATTATATCTAACTGTCACGTTACTAATGCTACAATCGTTGACACACACGCAAATGATGATGCATGTGGCGACAAGTGTGGTTTAATCGTTGGTTATGCAGGTGATGAATCTCGTATTACCGATTGTTCTGCAGCTAATAGTTCTGTTAAGGCTGGCCGTGATGCAGGTCAATTAATCGGTGCTGGTTATAACGTTTCAGTTTCAAATTGTTCTGCAACTAACGTTACCGTTGAAGCTCTTGGAGATTGCACGGGTGCAAACGTTAGAAGCGAAGTAATTGGTCGTATCTTAGGTTAAGAACAGACTATATAGTTAACAAAAAATAGGGAAATCTACTTTCTCCCCCTAAAAAAGTGCAACTTTTTTAGGGGGGGGGTAGTTTTTTGGTAGGGCTTAAGCCTTTTTTATCATATGTTCTTATTATTGCTTAGCCCTATCAATTTTTAAAAAAAGGAGAAGTTGAAAATGAAAAAACAAACAAAAATGAAATCTGCATTAATCACAAGTATTATTGCAATGCTTTTGTCTATTGCAATGTTGTTTGGCACAACTTTTGCTTGGTTTACAGATTCTGTAAGCAACACCAACAACATTATCAAATCAGGCAACGTAGACGTAGAACTTTGGCACTGTAACTGCGTGGATGCAATGCCTATTGGCTTTGGTTACGTTGAAGCAAACGGAGAAGAAGTTAAGGGTGACACCAAGTTATTCTTAAACAAAGA